>DASYXP010000095.1:0-11249 GCA_035934835.1 Gemmatimonadales bacterium
CCACGCCGAGCGGGGGGATGGCCCGGGAGAGGGGGCCTACGATCCAGTCGGTCAGCTGGTAGGCGGGGCGCATCCAGCGGGTCCAGCGCCCGATGCCGAACCACGAGCCGACGACGCGCACCAGCAGGGCAAAGACCACCACGTCGTAGGCCAGGTCCACTGCGAGTGCGAGCAGGCCCGTCGGCCCGGCCTCGGCGGCGGCCTCCACCGTGAATCCGGCAGCCACGGCCCACTGCGCCGCGCTCAGGAGGGCCAGCCCGCCGACCACGGTGGTGCCGAGGAGCCACCACGGCGCCGTGGTCGGATCGCCGCCCGAGGCCAGGAGGCGGCGTTCGGTGGCGCGGATCAGGGGATCGCCCCAGCGGCGCACCATCAGCGCCCAGCGGTTGAACGGGGAGATCCGACGGGCGCGGACGCCCCACGCGATGAGTGCGACGGTCAATGCAAAGAGATTGACGGCGAGGATGGCGCCGCGGAGGACGGAGAAGAGCAGGGGGAGCGTCACCGGGCGGGGAGGGGGACGTCAGCCGCCGACGGTGATGGCGCGGAGGCTGCCGTCGGCCAGCGTGCAATCGACGGTGTACGGTCCACCGTTGAGCATCGAGTCCTCGAGGACCTTGTTGGTACCGCTGCACGAGGTGATGGCGTGGCCGGCGGGGTGGCGGTACGCGGCGGTGATGGTCGGGACCTTGCCGTGGATGGCCAGGCGCCTGACCGTGGTGCTGGTGAGGCTGTCGACGCCGATGGCGTTCACGTTGCGGGGGAAATCGCCGAAGTGGGCCGAGTAGTAGCCCATCGTCTTGTCGACCAGCTCGAACACCTCCCGGCCGAGCTGGGTGGCCTCCTGGGTGACCTGGGCCGGAGCCGCGGCGGGGGTGGCGCTTGAGGTGGCAGAATCGCCGGTCGGCGTGGCGGCGGCGGCCGTGGTGCCGGGCTTGTGCCCGCAGGCGGCGGCGAGTGCGACCGACAACAGGACCCAGGAGCCCTTCATCGTCACTCCATGGCGAATTCGCGTCGGAACACCACGTCGAAGGCGAAGGTCTTGGCCCGGCTGCGGGTCTCGATGAGCTCCGAGATGCGGCGCAGCCGATCGGGGATCTGGAGGATCTTCTCCTGCGCGACGCGGCCCATTTCGCTGAGGCCGCTCAGGTGCTCGATCTTCCAGTGCCGGATCTGCTCCTGCACGATGCGCAGGTAATCGCGCGGGCCGTAGATCCCGGCGCGCCGGATCACGTCGGCGAGCTCGCGGAATCCCGGGATGGTGTGCCCCGGCATGTCGATGCTCGGGAGGATCAACGACGCCGAATGGAGCGCCTCGTCGGGGTCGCGGGCCAGGATCTCGGTGAAGACGTTCCGGTAGAACGTGAAGTGCCGGGCCTCCTCGCTCGCCACGTTGGCCAGCACCTCGCCGATGACGGGCTCGTATTCGCCGCAGAGCTTCCCGGTGTTGGCGTGGCTCAGCTGGGTGGCCCGCTCCTGCACCGTGGTGTAGACGAACACCCGGTACGGGTCCCGGTCCCACGCGGGGGTGAACCCGTTCTTGATGTAGTTGAACTGGAGTTCCTCGAGCTTCCGCTGGTCGACCAGGCGGGTGTCGCGGATGTAGTCGTGGAGGATGGCGCCGTGGCGGTCCTCCTCGGCGGTCCAGAGGAAGTTCCACTGCTGCCAGTGGCTGTCATCGCCCAGGTACACCGCCAGGAGGCGGTGGAAGTGGGGCAGGCCCTCTTCGGTGAGGAGGTTGACCGAGAGCGCCGCCCGCGCGGCGTCGGGGATGCCCTCGGCCCGCTGGCGGAGCTCCGCCACGTGGGTGTCGGGGCAGCTGTCGGGCGCGGGCGCAAGGAGCTCGTGCGGGTACCAGAGCGGGCGCTTGGCCTCGTGGGCCCTCATCATCTCGAGGACCTTCGTCTCGAGGTCGCGGAGGACCTCGATCTTGCGGGCGAAGGCGCGAGCAGCGTCGGTCAGCGTCATGGCCCAAAAGTGGCCGCTCGGCCGCCGTTCCGATAGCCCCGGCCCCGTTTATGTCCAAACGTTCAGGTAGTGGCGTCCAGGCGCTTTTCCATCAGGACCCAGGGGCCGCGCCCAACGTAATCCTCGCGCCGGACCACCTCCCGCCAGCCGAGGGCGCCGTACACGCCGGCGGAGTCGAAATCGTTGGTCCAGAACTCGGCCAGGTGGGCTTCGGCGTCGCGGGCCCGCTGCTCGAACGCCTCGAGGAGCCGGAGCCCGTAGCCCAGGTCCTCGTGATCGGCCTCGACCGCGAACTCGAGGAGGTGCGCCACCCCGCCACGGAGGTAGAAGCGCACGCCGCCGATCCAGTCGCCCACTTCGTTGGTGAGGATGAGGTAGCGGTCGTGATAGGACAGCTGGGCGCCGGACGACTCGTCCTGGCGATCCACCAGCTCCGCGAACCAGGCGACGAATTCCTCGCCCTGTTCCATGTCCCGGATGATCAGTTCCCCCAAGGGGGCCTCCGATGCGGGCGCCCGGGCGGGGGGACCGGACGCGCGACGCGGCCGTACTGCCGCAAGCATGGTGCCAGCAGGTTGGAACGAGATGAGGTGGGCGCGCTAGGAGATTGTCAGTGAACGACTTGGCGCGGGTGCGCCGGCCGACCGGCCGTGCCGGGGTGTGGCTCGCATCACGTGCCGAACGCGGCCCGGTCAGGCAGCGTGCTGGCAGGCCCGCTTGGTGGGCTGCGCGTCGCCGCAGTTGATCGATTCGGCCATCCCACGCGCCAGGACGCCGCACGCGGTGCTCTGCGCGCTCCGCGCCGCCTCCATCTCGTTCGCCGCGGTGGCGGACGCGCAGTTGGACAGCCCGTTGAAGGAGACGCACACGTCGCACTGGACCCGCTGGGCGGAGAGCGTCGAGTAGAGCAGGAGCCCCGCAAAGGCCGCGACGACGACGATGGTGATGACCACGCTGCGCTTCATGGTTCGCTCGCGAGGTGAGGGAGGGCGCTACTGCGCCCGGAGCACGCCGATCAACCCGATGAGGGCCGGGATGAGCCACACCACCGTGGCCGCGGTCCACGCCTTGGCGGCCGAGACCTTGCCGGTCACCTTGAGCCCGATGCCGATGATGACGGTGCTCCAGATGGTGAAGAGGTCGAGCCGCGTAGCCACGAGCATCAGGAGCTTGCTCGAGGTGTCGGGGTCAAGGAACCGCGCCGGGCCGATGGCCAGCGAGGCGAAGCCCTTCACCGCTTCCGGCGGCATCACCAGGGGCTGGACGACGAGCAGCACCGCGCCCACGATCTTCGGCACGTAGGCGAGCGCTGCGATCATCCATGCCGCGTTGATGTCCTCGGCGGCGCCGACGATCTTGCCGCAGAGCCAGATGACCGGGCCCAGGAGGAGCATCGCCACCGGGGCGCCGACGAGCATCGCGATGGTGGCGAAGGCGGTGCCGATGCTCCGCCCCTTCTCGAGCTGGTCGGGGGTGAGCTGTGGGTTGGCCTTCATCGCCTGGGTCATCCCGCGGGCGAACTCCGAATCGAATGCCGGTTGCAGGAGCCCCTTCCCCGCAAAGAGGATCACGGCGACGAGGATGGAGACGACCGCGAACGCCAGCCAGAACTGCGGTGCCGCCTTCCGGCGCTCGAAGACCGCGCTCGGCGCATAGAAGATCTCGAGCAGGTCCTCCCACGCGGCGGGGGGCTCGGGGGAGAGGGGCGGCGGCTCAGGGATGGCGGTCATGGGATGGTCCGGGTCCAGGGGGTGTTCGCTCTCGGCTCGTCGGGTGGCCAGCCGATCCTTCGCTTCGCTCAGGATGACGCGTCTGCTGCCAACTGCTGGCGTACCCAGCTCGCGTAGGCCGCGCTCGACTCGATCCGCTCCATCACGATCTCGGGTACGTCGTAGGCATGGAGCGCCGCGATGCGGTCGCGGATCCGGGGCCACGCATCTTCCGTGGTCTTGGCCTCGCAGCGCCATTCGGCGGTCGCCTCGACGGCGCCCTTCCATCGATAGGTGCTGCGGATGGGGCCGGCCACCTGCACGCAGGCGGCGAGGCGTTCATCGACCAGCGCGCGGGCCAGGCGGTCCGCGGATTCCCGGGAGGGAAGGGTGGTGGAGACGAGCACCACTCCTGGCATCGTCGGCTCGGGGCCGGTCGGGTCGCGACCCCTACTTGGCGGGGATCGCGGTCTCGGCGCCGTGCTTCCCGTCGTCGATCGGGTCGACGCCCACCACCCACCCGCTCTTGAACTGGACGGTCAGGATGTGGGCCTGGCTGTCCGCGTTCACGCTCACGACATCGGGCTGAGCCTTGGCGTACGCCACGACGGACTTGTACTGGTCGGCCTCGCTCAGGCCGTGCTGTCCACCGAGCTCGCGGCCGATCGCGATCGCCTCGGCCTGCTCCCGCCCGAAGGCGGCGTAGCGGTCGGCCGGGAGCAGGCCGGCCTGCGAGGCGAGCGGGTCGTACGAGTCGTAGGTGCGGCACCCGGCGAGGGCGGCGGCCGCGGCGACGGCAAGGAGGTATCGGCGCATGAGGTCGGGTCCGGATCTGGGGACGCGCGCGCGGCGTCCGGAAGTATTGGGAGCGCCTTAATCTAATTGATATGGCGGATTTTGCGGCCCCCGGGGCTACCTTCCACGCATGCCTACCGTCATCCGCCGCGGCTCCGCGGCCCTCCTTGCGCTGCTCTTGCTGGTGCCGGCCGCCGTGTCCGCCCAGGCGCCCGCCGCCGTGCCCGAGGCCACCGATTCCGCCCGGCCCCATCCCGGTGCGCCGATCCGCTGGTGGCATGTGGCGCTCGCCACGGGGGGCGTCTTCCTCGCGTCCGCCGCCGACAATTCGATCCGGGACCTGGCGCAGAACCACAACACCCAGACCGATCGGGACGTCGCCACGGCCGTGCAGCGCTTCGGGTCCGGAGTCGTGCCGGCGGCGATCCCGGCCGCGATCATCGGCGTGGGGCTGATCGCGCACAACCCGCGCCTCACCCGCTCGGGCCTCCGGGTCGGCGGGAGCCTTGCTGTCGGGGCGGTGATCACCGAGGTGCTCAAGGAGGCGGTCGGCCGGGCGCGCCCGTACCAGGGCCCGGCCGTGACCGGGTTCAAGCCATTCTCGGGCCGGGCATCGATGCCTTCGGGGCACACGATGGCCGCCTTCGCGCTCGCGACGTCGCTCTCCGACGAGATCCACCGCGGGTGGGCCACGGCCGGGCTCTACACGCTCGCCGTCGGAACGGGCGCCTCCCGGATCGTCAACAACGCCCACTGGTTCAGCGACGTCGTGGCCGGCGCCATCATCGGCACCACGTCCGCCAAGCTGGTGAACGGCAAGTGGCGGCTCTTCCGCATCACGCCGCCGCGCATCCTCGTCGGTCCCGACGAGCTGGGGCTGCAGTGGAGCCTCGGTCCCCTGCGGGCTCCGTCCACCGGCGGGCGACCCTAGCCGTGGCGAGCCCGCGCGTCCTCATCGTCGATGACGACAAGACGATGGTGGCCGTGATGTCCGCGGTCCTCAAGGCCGGGGGCTTCCAGGTCAGCGCGGCGTTCGATGCCGCCCAGGGGTTCATGTTCGCCCAGAAGGATCCTCCGGACCTCATCCTGCTCGACATGAACATGCCCGCCGGCGGTGGTGCCGGCACCTGGCAGCGGCTCCAGCACTCGGCCCGCACGCAGAACGTCCCCGTGGTGTTCGTGACGGCGGAGTCGAAGCCGGGGCTCGAGCAGGAAGTACTCCGCCAGGGCGCGGTGGCATTCATCCAGAAGCCCTTCGACCCGACGACACTCGTCGACCGGGTGCGGGGGATCCTGGACCAGAAGTGATGTCGACGGACGCCCGGACGCTCAGGTCGCGGGCGATGCGGACCCAATTGCATGCGCGTGCACTGATGGCGGTGGCATTCCTGTGCGCCTGTGCGTCTGTGCGCCTGTCGGCGCAGTCCCTCACTGTCTACACCGCCGGCTCCCTCGCCCGCCCGTTCCGTGAGCTCCTCGACAGCTTCCGGGTGGCGCAGCCCGGCGTCGTGCCGGCGCAGGTGAACGCCGGCAGCGTCGAGCTGGCCCGCCGCATCGTCGACCTGGGGCAGGTGCCTGACGTGTACGCCACCGCCGACATCGACGTGATCCCCCGGATGCTCGTGCCCCACGCCACGGACTGGTACCTGGCCTTCGCGCGGAACGAGATGGTCCTCCTGCACGCACGCTCGTCCACTGGCGCCGACTCGATCGACGCCGCGAACTGGTGGCGGCTCGTCACCGCGCCCGGGGTGCGGGTGGGCTCCTCGGACCCGGCGCTCGACCCGAGCGGATACCGCACCCTCCTCGTGTTCGAGCTTGCCGAGCGCCATTACCACGTTCCCGGGCTGGCGGCCCGGCTGCGGTCTGCGCTCCGCCGACGGTACATCCGGCCGAGCGAGACCGACCTGATCGCGCTGGTGGAGACCGGCGAACTCGACTATGCCTGGTCCTACCGTTCGCTCGCGGTCGCGGCGGGCCTGCCGTACGTGGCGCTGCCGCCGGAGATCGACCTGGGAAGTCCCGCCGACAGCGCGCTGTACGCGGCCGCGTCGGTGCGGGTCGGGCTTCGGGCGGGGACGGATTCGATGGAAGTCCGCGGGTCGCCGATCCTCTACGGCCTGACCATCCCACGCTCGGCGCCGCATCCGGCCCGGGCCCGGGCGTTCGTGCGGTTCGTGCTCTCACCGGCGGGCCGCGCCATCCTGGCGCGGAGCGGCCTGACGCCCCTCAAGCACCCCCGGGCATACGGGCGGGTGCCCGGGAACCCGCCGATGTTCCAGTAGTTGCGGGTCGTTATCTTCGGGCTGAGCGTCTGAGCGTCTGAGCGTCTGAGCGTCTGAGCGTCTGAGCGTCTGAGCGTCTGAGCGTCTGAGCGTCCTTCTTCCCTGAGTCTTCACATGTCCGGCATCTTCTCCCCGCCCGCCCCGACCAACGAACCGGTCCTCTCGTACGCTCCCGGCTCCCCGGAGCGCGCCGCGCTCAAGGCCGAGCTGGCCCGCCTTTCCGCCACCGTGACCGACATTCCCGTGATCGTCGGCGGGAAGAAGATCCGCGGATCGAAGACGGTGGACGTGGTGATGCCGCACGACCACAAGCGCGTGATCGCGAAGGTGCACCAGGCCGACGAGGCCACCGTGCGCGACGCGATCGCCGCGAGCCTCGCCGCCCGCCGCGAATGGAGCGAGTGGAGCTTCGAGGCGCGCGCGGCGGTGTTCCTCAAGGCCGCCGACCTCCTGGCCGGCCCGTGGCGCGCCACGGTCAACGCCGCGACGATGCTCGGACAGAGCAAGACGGCCTTCCAGGCGGAGATCGACTCGGCCTGCGAGCTGATCGACTTTCTGCGCTTCAACGTGCACTTCGCGGAGCGGGTCTACAAGGAACAGCCGATGAGCGCGGCCCAGACCTGGAACCGGCTCGATCACCGGCCGCTCGAGGGGTTCATCTACGCCATTACGCCGTTCAATTTCACCGCCATCGGCGGCAACCTGCCGTCGGCCCCGGCGCTGATGGGGAACGCCGTGGTCTGGAAGCCGGCGGCCACCGCGTCGCTCAGCAACTACTTCATCCACCGGATCTTCGAGGAGGCCGGGCTCCCCGCGGGCGTCATCAACTTCGTGCCCGGGAGCGCGGCGATGGTCTCGGACACGCTCCTCAACGACGAGCACCTCGCGGGGATCCACTTCACCGGCTCGACCGAGGTGTTCCAGTCCCTCTGGCAGACCGTCGCGAAGAACCTCACCAGGTACCGGACGTACCCCCGGCTCGGAGGCGAGACCGGCGGCAAGGACTTCGTCGTGGCGCACCGGAGCGCCGACCCTGCCGCCCTGGCCGTGGCGCTCGTGCGCGGCGCGTTCGAGTACCAGGGCCAGAAGTGCAGCGCCGCCTCCCGCGCCTACGTGCCGGCCGGCCTCTGGCCCGCGGTGCGCGACCGGATGGTCGGGATGCTCAAGGAGATCAAGCTCGGCGACGTGGCCGACTTCCGGAACTTCATGGGCGCCGTGATCGACCGGAAGGCGTTCGACCGGATCAAGGGCTACCTCGACGAGGCGAAGAAGGCGAAGGGCGTCACTATCGTCTTTGGCGGCACGTGCGACGACTCGACCGGCTACTTCGTGGAACCGACGCTGGTCCAGGTCGAGGACCCGAAGTACCGGATGATGTGCGAGGAGATCTTCGGCCCCGTGCTCACGGTGCACGTCTACCCCGACGCCGAATGGGAGCAGACCCTCGAGATGGTGAACGGGACCAGCCCGTATGCGCTGACCGGTGCCGTGTTCGCGAAGGACCGGGGTGCCCTGGCCACCGCGGACCGGGTGCTCCGGAACGCGGCCGGCAACTTCTACATCAACGACAAGCCGACCGGCGCCGTGGTGGGCCAGCAGCCCTTCGGCGGCGCCCGCGCCAGCGGCACCAACGACAAGGCCGGCTCGATCCTCAACCTGCTGCGCTGGGTCTCGCCGCGGACGGTGAAGGAGAACTTCGTGCCACCGGTGGACTACAAGTATCCGTTCATGCGGGAGCAGTGAAGGGGGAAGCCAGGAGAAGGAGTAGGAGAAGGAGAAGGGAGAAGGAGAAGGAGAAGGGGGCTCTGATCCGCACGGAGCCCCTTTGCCCTTTTCCCTTTTCCCTTTTCCCGTCTCCCCTCTTCCTCCTCTTCCTTCTCCTTCTCCCTTCTCCCTTCTCCTTCTCCTTCTTCCTTCTTCCTTCTCCTTCTCCTTTTCCCTTTTCCCTTTTCACCTCTTGTAGACCACCCCGCCCTTCATCACCCACGTCACTCGCTCGAGCGCGGTGATGTCGGCCAGCGGGTCGGCGTCGACCGCGACGAGGTCGGCGTAACGGCCGGGGGCCACGCTGCCGATGTCGTCCGTCGCGTCGAGCAGCGCCGCGGCGCGGCTCGTGGCCGACTGGATGGCCTGCATCGGCGTCATTCCATAGCGCACCATATAGTCGAACTCCTTCGCCTCGTTCTCGGTCCACGGGAAGCCCCCGGCGTCGGTGCCGAACACGATGTCGACGTGATGCTTGAGCGCCTGGCCGAACGCGGTGCGCTCGAGCTCCGCCATCCTGGGCCACACGCCTCCCCGACCCGGCGCCACGTAGACGCCGATGTAGATGGTGGGCACCCACGTCACGTGCTGGGCGACCATCCGGTCCATCAGGTCGGGGGTGAGTCCGTAGCCGTGCTCGATCGAGTTGACCCCGGCGCGGAGCGCGGCGTCGATCCCATCCCACCCCATCGCGTGGGCTGCCACCTTGTGCCCCAGGCGGTGCGCCTCGTCCACCAGCGCCTTCGCCTCCTCGTCGGTGAAGTTGACCCAGCTGCGGAGCCGTCCGTCGGCGGCCACGTAGTACCGGCGGTCGGCGTAGAACTTGATCCAGTCGGCGCCGTGGGCCACTTGGTCGCGCACGGCCTGCCGGATCGCGTCGACGCCGTCGATCGGCTGGACGCCGTGGGGGAGGTCGAGCTCCCAGGAGTAGCCGAGGAGGGGGTACATCCCCGTCGGGGCAAAGGCGCGGGTCGAGACGAACATCCGGGGCCCCGGGATGATCCCCCGGGCAATGGCGGTCTTGACGTCGACGTCGGCGTACATCGCCCCCTCGGTCTCGAGGTCGCGCAGCGCGGTGAAGCCGTCGAGGAGCGCCGTGTGCGCGGCGGCGGTGGCCCGGATGGCGCGGTAGGGGATCGACTCCTTGAGCAGCTGCTCGTCATAGTCGGCGGCGGTCACGTCGCCCTGCAGGAGGACGTGGGTGTGGGCGTCGATGAAGCCCGGCAGCACGGTCGAATGGCTCAGGTCGATCACGTCGGCGCCGGCGCCGTGCGGGGCCACGCTGGCCCAGGGGCCGACCTCCAGGATCCGCTCGCCGGCAACGAGGATCCCCTGGTCGCTGCGGGGCCGGTCGGCCACGCCGTCGATGAGCGTCCCGGCGTGGACCAGCACGCGGTGCTCCCCGGCGGGGGCCTGGGCGGCGAGCGGGGCGGCTCCCAGCAGCGTGGCTCCCGCGGCTAACTTCAGGCATGCATTCCGCATCGTGGCGCCTCGGTGAGTGTACCAGCCCATCTTCGCGCCTGCTCGCCGCCGGCGCAACCCTGGCGGCGCTCGCCGCCCCGCTGCACGCGCAGGCCTACTCGGCGCCGATGTTCGCGTGTGCGGCCTTCCACCAGTCGGTCGACGGCCAGGTGCGGACCGAGCTCAACGGCACCTTGCGCCTGGAACGCGCCGGGCGCGATGGCCGGCTCCTGGTCCGCTCGGCGGCCGCCGACAGCGGCCTCAGCGCATCCATCTGGTGGGACTCGCTCCGCGTCTGGCGCAACGCCGACGGCAGCCGCATCGAGCCGTCCGCCGAAGGCCTCCTCGGCGGGCGCTACGTGGGGACGCTCGGCGTGCACGGCGGCTGGCGCGGCGAGAAAGTGCCGTTCATCCCCGATGACGTGGCCGCCATCGCCGACCTGACGGGAGTGCCCGACGACCTCCTCCCGCTCCTGCCGCCGCGCCCGATCCCGGTCGGCGCCACGTGGAACGGCGGCTCCGGACTTTCCGTGTCGCGCCTGGCCGACAGCACCGCGGACGGACATCGGTGGTGGCGGTACTCGATCTCAAGGAAGAAGCTCCATCAGGAAGAGCGCGACATCGGGGGGCCGGCGCTCGCGAAGATCGAGGATAGCGAGACCGAGACCGGCCGGCTCACCTGGGACGCGTTGACGGGGCCGGTGCGCTGGGAGCGCTCGATCGTGGCGGAAACGCGCATCGTGGCCGACCCCAAGCGGGCGTTCCGCTCGCGGCTGGAGCAGCGGATCGTGCTGGAACGCGAGGGCACGCGGCCGGGAGAGTGCGGCGGGCCATAGCGGCCCTATCGATCAAGCTCGGCGCGGATCTCGGCCACCAGGCCCGAGAGCGTGTATGGCTTGTCGATGAACCGGGCCGAACGATCGAGGACTCCGGTGCGGAGGAGAGCATCGTCGGTGTACCCGGAGGTGTAGAGCATCCGGATCGCGGGACTGGTGCGGGCCACCCATTCGCCGAGTTCGCGACCACTCATTCCGGGGAGCGCAAAATCGGTGAAGATGAGATCGATCTTCCGATCAGCGCGCTCGAGGACAGTGATCGCCTCTTCCGCGCTGCCTGCGACGAGGACGGCGTAGCCCGCGGCCGTGAGTCCGCGCTCCGCCACCCGTTGCAGCGATGGGTTGTCCTCCACCACCAGGATGGTCTCGGTGCCGCGCCGTCGTTCGGACGCCGCCGGCTCCGATGCCTGCTCGGCGGGCTCGGCGTCGAC
>DASYXP010000099.1:0-6913 GCA_035934835.1 Gemmatimonadales bacterium
CGATGAACACGTGCGTCCCCGCCGCGTGGGGCAGCGTGTCCGGTCCGGTCGGGCCGCCGCTCCCCGAACTCGAGCACGCCGCCGAGGCCACGGCCACGCTCATCGCCGCGGCCAGCAGCGAGGTCCCCCATCCCATGCCATTCGATGTGCGCACGATGCCCTCCTCAAGTCGATGCGTGGGGCTCAGGTCTTTGTGAGATAACGCGGGGGACGCGGGGTTACAAGGGCGTGGGTCACAGACCGGCGACAGGCTGCCGGGGGCGGATCATGAAGGCGTCCAGGACTACCGACGGTCGTTACTTACCGAGCGCGGCGAGCGCCTTCTGCGCCGCGTCGCGGATCTCCTTGTCGCTGTCCTGGAAAAGCCCCTCGAGCGCCCCCTGCGCCGACGATCCCCCGGCCATCCGGAGCCCCTCGATGGCCCAGACGCGCTGCTGGGTGGGCTTCTTGTTGAAGAGCTTCCCGCCGGGGCTCGCCATCCGGATGAGCGCCTGCACCCCTTCGTTCGACCCGCTCCGCCCCACCGAGTAGCACACTTCCCGCAGCACCTCCGGCACGGTCTCCTCCTCCAGGATCGACACCAGCCGGAGGCCGAGGGCCCGGTTCAGCTTCCCGTCGATGACCATCACCGCCTGCATCCGCACGGCGGGGGCGGCGTCCTTGAGCGCGTTCCGGAGCGGCTCGACGGTGGCCGGCGTGCCGATCTTGGCGAGTGCCACGATGGCGGCACGCTTGACGCGCTCGTCGGGGTGGGTCAGGTGGCGGGAGAGCACCGGCACCGCCGACTCGAGCTTGAGCTCCCCGCAGAGCTCGGCCACGTTCCGGATCACGAACCACTCGCCGTGCTCCAGTGTCCGGACCACCATGTCGGAGCCCTGGGCCGAGGTCACCAGCGCGTCGAAGTAATGGCGCCGCTCGTCGATGGTGGGGGCGGCGGCCAGGAAGTCGAGCAGCACGTCGGTGGCGCTCTCTCCCATCCGCTGCATCACGGCCATCGCGTCGTGCTTGAGCGCCGGCTTCGGCAGGAAGCGCGCGATCTCGTCGAGCGTCCGCCGCGGCAGCACCCGCTTGAGCGAGATGCTGTAGAGCCGGAGCTCGTCCTTCGACGTCACCTTCGCCTCGGCGCCGATGACCCGCACAGCGGCGCGGAGGATCCCCTCCCAGTCGGACTTCTGGGCCGCGGTGTCAGCGGCGCCCACCAGCTCGCTCAGCAGGTTGCCGACGTTGGCGCCGGACGGCGCCGCCTCGATGGCGAGGGAGAGCTCGTCCAGCCGGGCGATGGCCTCGTGCTGCGACGACATGAAATGCAGCATCCCGCCCTCTTCCGACGACATCACCCCGGGCCCGAGCGCCAGCTCCGCCGATCCGCGGGGCGGCGGCGAGCCGGTGGTGATCCGTGGCGCCGGAGGCGCCGGCGCCGCACTTGAGGCGCGCGCCGAGACGACCGGCGCGGCGGGCGGCGGGGCCACGAACGCCGCGATCCGGAACTGGCTCGCTCCCGGCTCGCCGACGGCGGAGATGAACTCCTGGATGTGCCGGTAGGTGCCGGCGGGCGCCGCCAGGGCGCGGAGGAGCGAGAGGAGCGGCGCGGCGCCGGTCCCCTCGGGCAGTTCGATCTCGCCGACGCCGTGCTGCAGCATCTGCCGCGTGAGCGCCGCCGCGCCCGCCGTCTCCTCCGGCGCGAGGACCCCCTGGTAGGCCAGCCCCTCCGGCGTCGCCGTGATCGAGAGCGGGCTCACGCCGAGGGTGGACATGAGGGTGCGGAACGCCGTCTTATGCTCTTCCTTCGCGTTCGGGCGATCGCGGAGGAGGGCGACGACGTTCCATAGATCGGAGACGACGGAGAGGGGAGCACTCATATGGGGCGGCGCCAGGGCCGCGCCCAAAGCTATTCATTCCCGAAGTTCGCGGCAACGACTCGCGAGCGCCGTGACGAGGTCGTCCCACCGCAGCGAGCGGGCGGTGGCGCCCACCCGGCGGACCAGCTCCGCGCCGGCCGGCAACGGTACCGATCCGGGCCGCCCGAGCACCCCGGCGATCGGCCCGTCGGCCGCGACCCGACCCGCCTCGAGCGCCAGCGCGCGGTCGCAGAGCTCGGCGGCAAAGCCGGTGTCGTGGGTGACGGCGATGACGGCGGTGCCCCGTTCGCGCCGTGCCCGGAGCGCCCGGACCACCAGCGCCCGGGCCGAGCGGTCGAGGATGGCGGTCGGCTCGTCGAGCAGGAGCAGCTTCGGCTCCAGGGCGAGCACGCCGGCGAGCGCCACCAGCCGCCGCTTCGGCAGGGGCAGGTCGTAGGGATGGAGGTGCGCCACGTCGGCGAGCCCGAGTTCATGCAGGGCGGCATCGACCGCGGCGTCCGCGCGCGCCGCATCCCAGCCGAGCGTCTCCGGCCCGAAACGCGCGTCCTCCCGCACGGTGCGGCGGAAGAGCTGGTCCTCGGGGCGCTGGAAGAGGTACCCGACGGCGCCGGCCAGGTCCTCCGGGAAGAGCCCGGCGGTCGAGCGGCCCGCCACCTCGACGCTGCCGGACCGTGGGTGCAGGAACGCCATCAGCAGGCGGAGGAGCGTGGTCTTCCCTGCGCCATTGGGCCCGAGGAGCGCCACGCCTTCCCCCGGGGCCACGTCGAAGGACGCTCCCGCGATGGCCTCGCGTTCGCCATAGCGGAAATGAAGGTCGCGTACGGATGCGACGTTCATCGTCCTGTCACCCGCTGGACCGCGGCGCCGAGGGTCAGGGGCACGCTGCCGCGCGCCATCGCCGGCGTGCGATCCATCGCCGCGCGCCAGAGTTCGCCGATGGTGGTGCTGCCGGCGCCGAGGAGCCAGCAGGCGTCGCTCGCCAGGACGGCGGCCGGATCGCCGTCCTGGGCCACGGCGCCGTGTTCGAGCACCACGATCCGGTCGGCGGCCTCGAGCGCACCGTCGGCGTCCTCGGTGGCAAGGATCACCGCGGCGCCCCGGCGCGCCTCCTCGCGGAAGAGGCCGTACGCCGCTGCCCGCGCCCCCGGATCGAGCGCGGACGCCGGCTCATCGAGCAGCCAGACCTCCGGCGCCAGCACGAGCATCGCCGCGATGACCACCCGCTGGAGTTCCCCCCCCGAGAGCTCCGTCGGGACGCGCTCGGCCAGGTGACCGGCCCCGATCCGCGCGAGCGCCTGCGGCACCGCCTCCCGGATCCGCGCCTGCGACCACCCGAGGTTGGCCGGCGCGAACGCGACCTCCTCGAACACCGTCTCCGCCAGCCCCGAGAGCTGCAGGTGCGGCTGGGCTGAGACGTACGCGATGCGCCCCGCCAGTGCCGCGCGGGTGGCCGGATCGCCGGGGTCGAGCCCGCCGACCCGCACCGACCCGCGGCGTTCGCCTCCGGTCAGGATCGGCGCGAAGCCGCCCGCCACGAGGAGCGCCGTGCTCGACCCGGCGCCGAGCTTCCCGAAGAGCCAGGTGACCTCTCCCGCCGCGAGCGTGAGCGACAGGTCGCGGAGCGCCGGCACCGCTGAACCGGGGTAGGTGAAGCTGACGCCGTCGAAGCGGACGGTCATCGGATGACCCGCCAGGCGGCCGCCAGTACCACCGCGAGCACCGCGCCCCAGCGGACCGACCGGTCGAGCGCGCGGTCGACCGGCGGGTCGAGCGGCGTGCGGCGGGCGCCCGGCACCGCCACCGCGGCGACGCCCCGGCTCTCGAGCGCCACCGCCCGGTCGTCGGCGTCGGCCAGGGCGCCGAGGATGAGCGGCAGGGTGAGCGGCACCAGGGCCCGGATCCGCTGCACGATCGAGCCACGCACCCTGAGCCCGCGCGAACGCTGCGCGTCGCGGATCAGGCTCACGCGGTGCCGGAGCCGGGGAATGGTCTGGAGCGTGGCCGCCACCAGGTACGCCGCGGAAAAGGGCCATCCACGCTCCGCCGCGGCATCGACGAACCGCGCGGCGCGGAACCCGCGGAGCGCCAGCAGCGACGGGACGACGATCGCCGTGAGCCGCGCCCCCTGTGCCAGCGCCTCGCGCGCTCCGGCCACGGAGAGCGTCAGCGGCCCGATGGCGGTGAACGGCGCATCGCCCAGCACTCCCTGCACCAGGAAGAGCAGGAGCCAGAGCGGGATGACGACGATGAACGTCGGCCGGAGCGCGCCGCCGTCTCCGAGGAGCGGGGCGCTGGCCACCGCCAGGACCGCAAGGATGACGGGGCCTGCAGGCGCCGGCAGGAGGAACGCGAGGAAGACCACGGCGAGCGTGGCCGTGAGGGGCGTGAACGGGTGGGCCCGCGTCAGCGCCGACGGCGGCGGTCCTGGGGTCACGCCCCGCGCCTGGTGGCCCGGACGGCGCCCGGAAAGCGGCTGGCCATCCGGGCCGGGAGCGCGAGCAGCACCGCCGCCACCAGCCCGAAGGCGATCCCCTTGTCCAGGAGGTCGGTCGAGATGCTCGCCGCGGTCACCGCGCGTTCGAGCGAGAGCCCGAGCGAGCGGAAGAGGGCGCCGAGCGCGGTGACGCCGGGGGCGGTGACGCCCTTGAAGAGGAGGTACGAGATGACGGCCGAGAGGATCCCGCCGAGGAGGCCGCAGAGCGCGCCCCACGCGACCGCCCAGCCGATGGTGCGGAATCCGCCGCGCTGCGCCGCCGCCCCCGCCACGATGGCGATCAGCACCTGGATCGGCAGGAACGCCAGCCACATCATCTGCCCCGAAAGGAGCGCCGTCAGCGCCTGGCTGAGCCCGCCGGTCAGCACCCCCGCCCCCGACCCGAGGAGCGTGGTGACCAGGATGGTGCCGACGGCGTCGAGGTAGATCGGGAGCCCGAGCTCCTGGACCACCTTGCCCATCGCGACATTGAGGGCGATGCAGGTCGGGATCAGGGCCAGCTGGCGGGTGTTCATCGGGTGGATTCTATCCGGCGCGGGCGGCAGTGGAAGTGGGCCGCTATCTTCCCTGCACCATGCGCAAACTCACGACTGCGGCACTGCTGCTGGCCCTCGGCGCCTCGACCCCGCTCCTCGCACAGCAGGGCGGCGAGGCACGGGACCTCCTCAACGACGTCAAGTTCCTCGCCTCCGACGCCCTGCAGGGGCGGAAGATCGGCACCCCCGGCGCCGACACCGCGGCGGCGTACCTGGCCCGGCGGTTCCAGGCTGCGGGGCTCCAGCCGGCGCCCGGCGGGTGGATGCAGCGCTTCACGGTGGATCCCGCGGCACCGGCGGCGCAGCACAGCGGCATCGGCGGCGCCCACGGCGAGAACGTGATCGGCGTCCTCCCCGGGCGGGACCCCGTGCTGGAGGACCAGGTCATCGTGGTCGGCGCGCACTACGACCACCTGGGGCTCGGCGGCTTCGGCTCCCTCGCCCCGGACAGCATCGGCAAGGTGCACAACGGCGCCGACGACAACGCCTCGGGGAGCGCCGCGCTCGTGGCCATCGCCAAGCGGCTGGCCGCGCATCGGCCCGCACGCACCGTCGTCTTCATCGCCTTCAGCGGCGAGGAAGAGGGCCTCCTCGGCAGCGAGTGGTACGTCAAGCACCCGCTCTATCCGCTCGACCACACCGTCGCGATGATCAACCTCGACATGGTGGGCCGGCTCCGCGACTCGAAGCTCATCGTGTACGGCTCCGCCACCGCGCAGGAGTGGCCGGCGCTCCTCGACTCGCTCAATGTCACCGCGCACTTCGACCTCAAGGAGCATGGCGACGGCTACGGCCCCAGCGATCAGTCGTCCTTCTACGCCGCGCACCGGCCGGTGCTGCACCTGTTCACCGACCTCCACGCCGACTACCACCGCCCCACCGACGACTGGCAGAAGATCAACGCCGACGGGCTGGCCCGCGTGGCCGATTTCGCCGCCGCCATCGCCACCGCCGTGGGCGACCGGCGGACCGGCCTCACCTTCGTCGACGTGCCCCAGCCGGCGGTCGCGGCCGACAGCACGCCGGCCGTCACCCCGGGCTACGGCGCCTACCTCGGCACCATCCCCGACATGAGCGAGGCGCCGGGCGGCGTGGCGCTCACCGGGGTCCGCGCCGGCAGCCCGGCGGAAAAGGCGGGGATCAAGGCCGGGGACGTGATCGTCCGGATGGACGGGAAGGACGTCAAGGACCTGATGGCGATGACCGAGGTGCTCCGCGCCCACAAGGCGGGGGACACCATCGAGATCGTCGTCCGGCGCAACGGCGTCGAGGTGGTGACCCGCCCCACCCTCGGCGTCCGGGGCGACTGATGCCGGTCCTCGACGGCGAGAAGGTCGTCGCCGCGCTCCGCGGCACCTTTGCGCGGGAGGTCGGGCGGGCGCCACTCCTCCAGCTCGCCGCCGACCGGATCCGCGCCGCGGGGAGCCCGTACACCTCCGTCTACCTTTATATGATGCAGCAGGGCGAGCTCGTGCTCGAGGCCCACAGCGGCCGCGAGACCGAGCACACCCGCATCGCCGTGGGCCACGGGGTCTGCGGCACCGCCGTCGCCACCGGGCGCGACCAGAACGTCGGCGACGTGCGCTCCCGCGAGAATTACATCGCCTGCAACCTCTTCACCCGTTCTGAGCTCGTCGTGCTCATCCGGCTCGGGAACACCATCCTGGGACAGATCGACGTCGACAGTGACGCCCTCGACCCGTTCACGCCGGAGGAGGAGGCGGAGGTGAAGAAGGTGGCCGACGCGCTGGGGGTGCTGTTGTAGCAGCTATCAGCTATCAGCTACCGGCTATCAGTTGATTCCGCTGACAAGAGAGCCTCCGAGATCGTACGCGGAGGCTCCTTCATTCACGGAGCAGCTGATAGCTGATAACTGACAGCTGATAGCCCCTCCCTACTCGTCCGCGCTCGCCTCCAGCGCCGCCCGCTCCTCCTCCGGCAGCACGAGGCGCCGGTTGCGAGTCTCGTGGTCCAGCACCTCGGCAAAGCGCCCCCACTCGATGACGGTCCGCAGGAGCCCGTTC
>DASYXP010000303.1:0-2591 GCA_035934835.1 Gemmatimonadales bacterium
GCAGGAGGTTCGGGCTGTTGCCGCTCGTCGAGTGCAGCACCAGGAGGTCGCCGGGGCGGCAGAGCGCCTCCACCTGGCGCGCGAAGGCCCGGTCGAAGCCGATGTCGTTCCCGGCGGCGGTGAGGAGCGAGGTATCGGTCGTGAGCGCGATGGCGCGGAGCGGGCGCCGGTCGGCCTTGTAGCGGACGACGTACTCGGTGGCCACGTGCTGGGCGTCCGCCGCGCTCCCGCCGTTGCCGGCAAAGTAGAGCGTCCCCCCGCCCCGCAGCGTCGCCACGAAACGGTCCGCGATCTCGTCGAGACGCTCGCCATCCTCGGCCGTGAGCTCGTTGACCCGCGCCCGCCGCCGGAACGCCTCCACGAAGTGCCGAGCCGTCATTGCGCCCCCTCGAAGGCCAGCCGCTCCGCGAAGATCGCCAGCGTCTCCGGCTCGTGCTCCGCACGGTGGAGGAGCGCCAGCGTCACCAGGCCGTCGGCGGCCAGCAGGTCGAGCGCCACGCTCCGGTCGCCATCGTGGGAGATGACGCCCGCGAGCCCCCGCTCCGCCGCGCCCGCCAGCCCGTCGGCCGACCAGTCGTGCGCCACCAGCTCCCGCATCCGCGCCCGGAGGGGCGCCGGCGCATCCGCCGTGCGCGATTCGAACCAGGCCGCCTCGTGCGTCACGCCTTGCCTCCCCCGCTGAGCCACGATTCGATGACCGCCGGCAGTCCCGTCACATCGGGCTGCCGCTCCCGGGCCAGGCTGCCCGACGCGAAATATGGCCGTCCGCCGCCCTTCCCGCCCAGTCGCTCCACCAATTGCCGCGCCTGGCGGCCCCCCTCGACCAGGTCGTCGGTGAGCGCCACGTGCACGCCCCCCTTCTCGGTCGACCCGAGGAGCACCAGCACCGCCTTCGCCTTCCCGGTGCGGAAGCTGTCCGCCACGGCGGCGATCTCGTTCCGGTCCTCGGCCGAGGTCTCCGCCACCGTCACCGCCACGTCGCCCACGGTGATCGTGGTGCCCTGGCCGGCGCCGCTACCGGAACGGAGGAACTCCGCCACCCGCGCCTCGAGCCGCTCCCGCTCCGCCACCAGCTGGCCGAGCTTGTGGAGGAGGTTGTCCGGCTGGGCCTTCACCGCGTGGGCCGCCTCGTCGATCGTCCCGCGCAGCGCCTCGACCACGCCGTACGCCTCGGGCCCCGTCACCGCCTCGATCCGCCGCACCCCCGCCGCCACGCCCCCCTGCCCCGTGAAGCGGAAGAGCCCGAGCTGGCCGGTCGTCCGCACGTGGGTGCCGCCGCAGAGCTCGATCGAGTAGTCGTCCATCGACACGACGCGGACGCGGTCGCCGTACTTGTCCTGGAAGAAGGCCATCGCGCCGAGCGCCAGGGCGTCCTTGGTGGCCATCTCACGGGTGGTGACGGGACGGTTCTCCCAGATCTGCTCGTTCACCTCGCGCTCGATCTCGGCCAGCACCGCCGGCTCGATCGGCCCGTGATGGGAAAAGTCGAACCGGAGCCGCCCCGGCTCCACCAGCGAGCCCTGCTGCCGCACGTGGTCGCCCAGGTGCCGCCGGAGCGCCGCGTGCACCAGGTGGGTGGCGCTGTGGTTCCGCTCGATGTTGCGCCGCCGGGGGACGTCGACCAGCGCCGCCACCGGCGTCGGCTCGAAGCCCCCCTCGAACGCCGCCGAGACGACCGTCCCCTCGGGCGCCTTCCGCACCGCGTCGACCGCGAGGGTCCACCCGGTGCCGCGCACCAGGCCCGTGTCGCTCACCTGCCCGCCCGACTCGACGTAGAACGGGTTGTCGCGAAGGAGGAGGTCCACCCGACCCCCCGCCTCCCGGAAGGCGAGGATCTCGGTGTCGGCCCCGGTGGTGTCGTAGCCCACGAAGGCCTGCTTCTGGTCGCGGAGCTTCCGCCAATCGCCCTCGTGACCAACAATCACCGTTGGTGCGAATCCAGTGTAAGTCAGGCGTCCCGTTTGAGCCCGAACCTCTCGCGAACGACGTCGCTCACGTTCAAGAAGTTGCTCGAAACGAGCCACATCCACTGTCGCACCATGCTCGGCAGCGATCAGCTGGATCAAATCGATTGGAAATCCATATGTGGCGTAAAGTTTGAATGCCTCTTCGCCGGATATCGTCAACGGATGGGCCTGGTCAGGGCGGTCAGGGCCGCTCCAGTCCGCATCGTCAGTCAAGAGTTCATCAATGCGCTTCAGCCCAGCTTCGATGGTCTCAAGGAAGCGCTCCTCCTCCTGCCGGGTCACGTCGGCAACGTAGGCCGCCTTCGTCGTGAGTTCCGGATACGCGTGCCCCATCTCCTGCACCACCAGCGCGGTGAGTGGCGCGAGCGTCGGCTCCTTCCGGCCGAGGAGCCAGGCGTAGCGCACCCCTCGGCGGAGGATGCGGCGGAGCACGTAGCCGCGTCCCTCGTTGCTGGGGTAGCACCCGTCGGTCAGGAGGAAGGTCACCGCGCGGGCGTGGTCGGCGAGCACCCGGAAGGGGGCGCCGGCGGGTCCGCGGTCGTACGGCTTCCCGACCAGCTGCTCCGCCTTGTGGAGGAGCGGCAGGAAGAGGTCGGTGTGGAAGTTGGAGTCCTCGCCCTGGAG
>DASYXP010000132.1:0-2652 GCA_035934835.1 Gemmatimonadales bacterium
GCCGGTGGACCCCTTCTACAACCTGATGATGTTCCCCTATCCCTCGGCCGAGGGGCTGCACGTGGGGAACATGTTCGCGTTCACCGGCGCCGACGTGTATGGGCGCTACCAGCGCCTCTGCGGCCGGACGGTCTTCGAGCCCATCGGGTACGACGCCTTCGGCATCCACAGCGAGAACTACGCGCTCCGGATCGGCGAGCACCCGGGCGTCGTCATCCCGCGGAACATCGCCAACTTCCGCCGCCAGCTCGAGCGGATCGGCGGGATGTTCGACTGGCGCCACACCGTCGACACCACCGACCCGGCCTACTATCGCTGGACCCAGTGGGTCTTCCTCGAGCTCTACCGGGCGGGGAAGGCGTTCAAGAAGAAGGCGGCGGTCAACTGGTGCCCCAACGACAAGACCGTCCTGGCCAATGAGCAGGTGGAGGGGGGGCGCTGCGAGCGGTGCGGGGCGGTGGTGGAACAGCGGGTGCTGGAGCAGTGGTTCTTCCGGATCACCGACTACGCCGGGCGCCTGCTCGATCATCTCGACGGGCTCGACTGGTCCGACACGACCCGCACGGCCCAGCGCAACTGGATCGGGCGGTCGCAGGGCGCCGAGGTCGACTTCGACGTGGCCGGGAACAAGGTGCGGGTCTATACCACGCGTCCCGACACCATCTTCGGCGCGACGTTCCTGGTGCTCGCCCCCGAGCATCCCCTGGTCGACGCCATCACCGCGCCAGTCCAGCGCGCCGCGGTCGAGGCGTACCGCCGCGCGGCGCTCGCCACCGACGTCGTCACCCGTCGCTCGGGCGAGAAGCAGAAGACCGGCGTTCCGACCGGCGCCAGCGCCGTCAATCCCGCCACCGGCCGGCCGATCCCGGTGTGGATCGCCGATTACGTCCTGATGGACTACGGCACCGGCGCCATCATGGCGGTGCCGGGGCACGATGAGCGCGATTTCGACTTCGCCACGAAGTACGCGCTTCCGGTCGTCCGCGTCATCGCGGGCGAGGGCGCTACCGCCGCGACCCCGCTGGCGGAGGCGTACGTGGGCGCGGGAACGATCGTCAACTCGGGCGAGTTCGACGGGCTCGACGTCGAGGCGGCCAAGGTGCGGGTCACCGCGTGGCTCACCTCACGTGGGGCGGGGGAGGGGAAGACCCTCTATCGGCTGCACGACTGGTGTGTGTCGCGCCAGCGGTACTGGGGCCCGCCCATCCCGATCATCTATTGCGACGCCTGCGGACCGCAGCCGGTGCCGGAGAAGGACCTCCCCGTCCTCCTCCCGCCGATCGAGGACTTCCGGCCCGACGACAGCGGTGTGTCGCCCCTCGCACGGCACAAGGAGTGGTACCACGCGCCCTGCCCCAGGTGCGGGAAGCAGGGGCGCCGCGAGACCGACGTCTCCGACACCTTCCTCGACTCGGCCTGGTACTTCCTTCGCTATCCGTCGGTCGGCATCGACGACCGGCCCTTCGACCGGGCCCGCACGGCGCGCTGGCTCCCGGTCACGTCGTACATCGGCGGCAACGAGCACGCCGTGCTCCACCTGCTCTACAGCCGCTTCATCACGATGGTGCTGCACGACCTCGGCCACGTCGGGTTCGAGGAGCCGTTCACCCGGTTCCGCGCCCACGGGATGATCGTCAAGGACGGCGCCAAGATGTCCAAGTCGCGTGGGAACGTCGTCATCCCCGACGAGTACATCGCCCGGTGGGGCGCCGACACCTTCCGCACCTACCTGATGTTCCTGGGGCCCCTCACCGAAGGGGGCGACTTCCGGGATGACGGCGTGAGCGGTCCGCGCCGCTTCCTCGACAAGCTCTGGGCCCTCGTGGGCGATGCCCTCGCCGGCGGCGGCCCCGCGCCTTCGCCGGGGCTCATCGCCAAGTGGCACCGTGCCAAGCAGCGAGCCACCGAGGGGATGGAGGAGCTCCGCTACAACACCGCCATCGCGGCGCTGATGGAGCTCCTCAACGCCGTGCGGGAGGAGGGGTGCCACGACCGCGCGCTGGTGGAGGAGATGATCCTGATGGTGGCGCCCACCGCGCCGCACTTTGCCGAAGAGTGCTGGGAACGCCTGGGGCACCAGGGGAGCGTGTTCGACGCCCGGTGGCCCGCATTCGACCCGGCGCTCGCGGTCGAGGATTCGCTGGAGATGGTCATCCAGGTGAACGGCAAGACCCGGGGCCGCGTCACCGTGTCGCGCTTGGCGCCGCAGGAGGCCGTGGTCGCCGCCGCGCTCGCCGACGAGGCGGTCCGGCGCTTCCTGGATGGCAAGGAACCGAAGAAGACCGTTTACGTGGCCGGTCGGCTGGTCAATTTCGTGGTGTGATCGGGATGATGGATCGCAGGGGCGGCGCATGCGCCGCCCGCACCAACCTCACTCAGCCCGCCGCAGTGACCATCTCGCCGGATTCTCCGCGATATACCGCTGCACCTCCAGCAACATCGCTTCGCTCCGGATCACCCGATCGTGAAAGCTGCGTGCCCACAGCGGGTCGTGCCCCAGAAGTCCCCGACGCCGCGCCTGCTGGTTCACGGCACCCTTGAGCCCATTGACCACCCGACAAAGCGAACCTGGCGCCTCCGACCGGATCCGTACGATGCTGTGAAAGTGATCTGGCATCACGATGTGATCGAGGGGATCGGCGGCGGGCGGAT
>DASYXP010000153.1:0-2536 GCA_035934835.1 Gemmatimonadales bacterium
CGGCGGCCGGTGTAGGTTCGGGGGGATGATGACGTCTCCCCGGGAGCCGGCTCCTCCGTCGTCGAGGCCACCTGTGGGTCCGCGGGCCGTTCCGCTCCTCGCCCTCCAGCACCGCGCCGTCCGCTCCCCGCTCGGCGTGGCACTCTCGATCGTGCTCCACATCCTCGTCCTGGCGCTCTTGATCGCGCCGTGGGCCTACTTCGATCCCGAGGTCCGCGCCGGCCTGGTCGCGGCGCTGACCGGCGGCGGCGGGGGCGGGCGGCACGGTGGCGATGCCACCGGGGTCGCCTATATTTCCGTGCCCGCGCCCAAAGCCCCACCCCCGCGCGCGCCGACGCCAGTCCCGACGCCGGTCGCACGAACGCCCGAACCGCAAGCCCCCGTCGCGACGGACCCCGCCCCGCCCGTCGACAGCGTGGTGTCGCCCGTGAAGGGTGCGGCAGTGTCGGGCCAGGCCGACGGACCCGGCAAGGGTGGCGGCACCGGCGGCGGCGAGGGGCCCGGGAGCGGGACCGGCTCGGGGAGTGCCACCGGCCCCGGGAAGGGCGGCAATGGCGGGAAGGGCACGCCCCCCGACCCGCGCCAGCTGATCCTCCCGCCCAACGGACAGGTGCCGAAGGCGCTTCGGGGCAGGACGCTGACGGTGACGTTCTGGGTGACCGAGACCGGGGACGTCGCGCGCGTCACGGAGGATCCGCCGATCGAGGATGCGAAGTTCCGGCGCGCGTTCGAGGAGGCCATGCTGGCGTACCGCTTCAAGCCGGCGCGCGACAGCCTTGGCCGGGCGGTGGCGGTGACCTTCGACAACACGATCGTGCTGGGTAACCGCTAGGCGGCCCGATCCCGCTGGACCCTTCATCGGAGAGCGCGTGTCCCAACTGTTCGCCCGCAAATCGCTCGCGGACTGCGAGAACGACATCGCCGAGCGCGGCGGGCTCAAGCGCTCCCTCAATAAATGGCACCTCACGGCGCTCGGCGTCGGCGCCACCATCGGCGCCGGCATCTTCGCCACCACCGGCACCGCCATCGTGGGTGATTCGCTCCGCCCCGGCGCCGGCCCCGCCATCGTCCTCTCGTTCATCCTCACCGCGCTCACCTGCGGCTTCGCGGCGCTCTGCTACGCCGAATTCGCGGCGATGGTGCCGATCTCCGGCTCCGCCTACACCTACGCCTACGCCTCCCTCGGCGAGATCGTGGCGTGGATCATCGGGTGGGACCTCATCATCGAGTATGCGGTGGGGAACATCGGCGTGGCCATCGGCTGGGCGGGCTACTTCCGCGAGCTGATGAGCCACTTCGGCGTCGCGGTGCCCGCCTGGCTCTCGACCGACTACCGCTCCGCCTTCGACGCCGCCCGGCAGGTGGCCGCCGGCGCCACGGATCCGGCGCTCCGCTACCTGGCCTCGGCCGTCGCCGGGGCGCCGCACCTGCTGGGCGTGCCGGTCATCTTCAACCTCCCGGCCTTCCTGGTGGTGGCCCTCATCACCGTCATCCTGGTCATCGGCATCAAGGAGTCGGCCGATTCCAACACGGCCATGGTGGTGCTCAAGATCGGGATCATCCTCTTCTTCTGCGCGGTCGGCGCCACCCTCATCAAGCCGATCCACTGGAACGACCCCGCCACCGGCGGATTCGCCCCGAACGGCTTTGCGGGCATCAGCGCGGGTGCCGCGATCGTCTTCTTCAGCTACATCGGGTTCGACGCCACCTCCACCGCGGCCGAGGAGGCGAAGGACCCCGCGCGGGACATGCCGTTCGGCATCATCATGAGCCTGGTGGTGTGCACGGTGCTCTACATCGTGCTGGCGCTCGTGATGACCGGGATGGCGCCGTGGAAGCAGCTCGGCACCCCGGAGCCGATGATCACGGCGCTCGCGCTCGCGGACGGCTCGCCCCGGCTCCTCAGCGTGTCGCGGCTGATCGTCTCGCTCGGCGCCGTCATCGCCATGAGCAGCGTGCTCCTCGTCTTCCAGCTCGGCCAGCCCCGGATCTTCATGTCGATGGCGCGGGACGGGCTCCTGCCGCCGTTCCTGAGCAAGGTCCACCCCCGCTTCAAGACCCCGTGGGTCGGGACGATCCTGACCGGCCTGTTCGTCGGGGTGTTCGCGGCCTTCGCCAACATCGCCGAGGTGGTGGACCTCACCAACATCGGGACGCTCTTCGCGTTCATCCTCGTTTCGGCCGGGGTCATCGTGCTCCGCCGCACCGAGCCGGACCGGGTGCGTCCCTTCCGCGCCCCCTGGGTGCCGGTGACCCCGATCATCTCGATCCTGGCCTGCCTCTACCTGATGTTCCAGCTGCCGACGATCACCTGGATCCGATTCGGGATCTGGCTGGTGATCGGCCTCACGATCTACTTCTCCTACAGCGTGCGGCACTCGCGCTACCGGGCGGGGCACAGGCAGTAAGAAGGAGAAGGAGAAGGAGTAGGAGAAGGAGAAGGGGAAGAGGAAAAGGGAGAAGGGAAAAGGGGGCTCCGTGACCGACGGGTCCCCGTTTCACATCCTCACATTTTCCCTTCTCCCTTCTCCCTTCT
>DASYXP010000219.1:0-2683 GCA_035934835.1 Gemmatimonadales bacterium
GGCTCTGGCGCGCTGCGGTCGTGTCGCCGCGGGCGATGGCCACGAGCGCCGCCACGTCGCCGGGGAGCGGATCGCCGGTGAGTGCGCGCAGCTCGGTGACGGGGATGGTGTCGCCCGCGGGGGAGAGCAGGAGCCCGAGCGCCGCGGCCGCGCCGGCCCGCGCGATGGCGGCGCGTCCCTGCGGCTTGGCGTTGCGGGCCGCCTCCGCCACGGTGCGCCACGCTTTCCGGAGCTCGGTGCTCGAGCCCGCCGGACCGTAGTACTGCCCTTCCTGCACCCAGTCGTAGTAGCGCCAGTCCACCGACGTGTCACGCCCTTCTGATCCCATCCGCTGGCGCGCGTCGCGGGTGAGGGCGATGACCCGCGTGGCGGTGCCGAGGTCGCCCGCGTAGAGGAACGGGTTGACCGTGGCCAGGAGCATCTGGTAGTCGGCGGCCGACATCTGCGCGACGCGCGCCGGGTCGTCGCCCAGGGAATCGTAGGCCGGCCGCAGCGTCGCGATGGCCCCGGAAATATCCCCCGCCGCGAAGCGCGCCCGGCCCTCGAGGAGGCTCGCGGTCACCAGGTCGGTCGCTCCCGGCGGGAGCCGCAGGCGGTCGATCTCCTGGATGGCGTCCGGCACGTCGTGCGCCGCCGCGAAGGCATCGATGAGCGCGCGATGGGCCCGCTCGGTGCCGGGCTGGGCGGCCACCCAGTCGCGCGAGAGCTGGATGCCCGCGCGCCGGGCGCGCTCGACGGCCTGGGTCCGCACGGCGCTGTCGAGGGTGGCCCCGGGGGCAAAGGAGTCGTTGGTGACGAGCGCGAAGAACGGGCGGTCGCGCGCGGCGTCGGTGTACATCATCGCCACGTGCTCGTACGCCAGCGCGTACGCGGGGTCGAGCGCCAGCGCACGGCGGAAGGCGCGCAGCGAGTTGGTCATCTTCCGCGCGCGCCCCGCGGCGGTCGAGTCGGGGTCGTGGAACCAGGCGTCGCCCAGGGCGTACCAGGCGTCGGTGTCGATGCTGTCGCGGGCCACCAGCCTGGCGTAGAGCTCGCGGGCGTGCGGCAGGTCGCCGTCGAGGAAGCTCTGGTAGGCGCTGATGAGCGACTGCTGCCGGGCCGGGAGGCGGCCCGCATAGCGCGAGGCGTACGCCAGGGCCCGGCGCCCGTCCTGGTCGTTGGCGCCGCCGATCCAGCCGCGGGTGAGCGCCAGCTTGTAGTACGCCAGGCCGAAGGTGCTGTCGAGCGCGATCGCGCGGCGGAGCGCCGTGTCGGCCGACTCCAGGTTCCAGTGGTTGAGCTCGTCGATCCCGGTCAGGTAGGCGCGGTACGCCTCGAGCGACGAGGTCGTGGCCCCGGCGAGCCCGGGCTTGAGCCCGCCGGGCGCGCCGGAGACGTCGAGGAGCCGCGCGGCGAGCTGGTCGAAGGCGGGCCGCACGTCGCTGTCGGCGGCGACCGCCGCCTGGGCCAGGTCCACCCGCTTCCCCGAGGCCACGTCGAGCATCCGGGCCGTGACCTGCATCGAGTCGCCGGCGCGCTCGTAGTCGCCCAGGACGAGCGTCCACGCCCCGGCGTCCCGTGCGAGCTGGCGCGCCATCTCGAGCCCGATCGCGTCGTCCGGCCCGAGCTTGTGCTTGGCGTAAAGGTCGTGCACCCGCTCCTGGTCCACCACGGTGAGGTCGTTCCACTGCGCCAGGTCGAGCGCCAGCATGCTGACGCTCCCCTGCCGGAGCCATTCGAGGGTCGAGTCGCGCCGCAGGTTGTCGAAGGGCAGCACCAGGATGGAGCGGCGCGGGTCGACGCCGCTGGGCGGGCCGCCGCGCCGGAGCGCAAACAGAAGTCCGGCGGCGGCCAGGAGCACCGCAGCAGCCGCCGTCGGGATCCAGCGGCGCCCGCGGGCCGCGAGCGGCACCTCGCCCAGCACGGCCCGGCGGAAGTTGAGACCGTCGCTCCATCGCGCGGCGGGATCCTTGGCCAGCGCCTTCATCACGGCGCCCGCGAGCGCCGGCGGCGCATCGGGCCTGAGCTTCTGGATGGGGACCGGCGCCTCGGCGACCTGCATCGCGACCACCGCCGCGTTGCTGGCGCCGCGGAACGGCGGATGCCCCGCCAGCATCTCGTACGCCACGATGCCCAGGGCGTAGATGTCGCTCCGGTGGTCCACGTCCTCGCCGGAGGCCTGCTCCGGGCTCATGTAGGTCGGCGTGCCGACCGCCATCCCCTGCCCGGTGATGACGTTCGACCCCTCCGCCACCATCGCCCGCGCGATGCCGAAGTCGGTCAGGAGCGCGCGACCGGTGTCGCGGTCGAGGAGCACGTTCTCCGGCTTCACGTCCCGATGCACCACCCCCTGCCGGCCGGCGGCCGCCAGCGCGTCGGCCAGGTCGGCCACGATCCGCGCCACCTCATCCGCCGGGAGCTTGCCCACCCGCGCCAGGCGCTGGCGCAGGCTCTCGCCCGGCACCAGGTCCATCACATAATAGAAGAGGCCGGCAGTCTCGCCGGCGGTGTGCACGGTGACGATGTTCGGGTGACGCAACCGCGCCACCAGCCGGGCCTCGGCCAGGAAGCGCTGGGTGATCGACGAATGGATGGCGAGTTCGGGACGGATGACCTTGACGGCGACCGGGCGGTCGAGTGTCACGTCGCGCGCCAGGAACACGACGCCCATCCCCCCCTGGCCCAGCTCCCCTTCGAGGCGGTA
>DASYXP010000238.1:0-8420 GCA_035934835.1 Gemmatimonadales bacterium
GAACGCAGGATCATCCTCGGTTGAACGAGGGGTCGGGCCCGGCTAGAGTCCGGTGCTTTTTCCTCACCGATCCTGTCCTGGAGTCCCGATGAAGATGCTGGTCCTTGGCGCCGGTCTGCAGGGTTGCGCCTGCGCGTACGATCTCCTGCAGGTCAAGGCGGTCACCGAAGTGACCTTGGCCGACCTCGACCCCACCCGTCTCCCCAAGTTCCTCGAGGGCGATCACGGCGGCCGGCTCCGGACCTTGAAGCTCGACGTGACCGACGGCGCTGCGCTCCGCGCCGCGATCCACGGCCACGAGTCGGTCATGTCGGCGCTGCCGTACTACCTCAACGAGCCCATCGCCCGGGCGGCGGTCGAGATCGGCGCCCACTTCTGCGACCTTGGCGGCAACACCGAGATCGTCCTCCAGCAGAAGAAGCTGAACGATGCCGCCATCCGCCAGGGCGTGTCGGTCATCCCGGACTGCGGGCTCGCGCCGGGGATGGTCAACATCCTCGCCGCCGAGGGGATCCGGCGGATGGACGTGGCGGAGCGGGTCAAGATCTATGTCGGCGGGCTGCCGCAGAAGCCGGAGCCGCCGCTCAACTACCAGATCGTCTACTCGCTCGAGGGCGCGCTCGACTACTACACCACGCCGTCGCTCATCCTGCGGGGCGGGAAGAAGGTCGAGGTCGATGCCCTCTCCGAGCTCGAGGACGTCAAGTTCCCGAAGCCCGTCGGCACCCTTGAGGCGTTCCACACCGCCGGCGGGATCAGCACGATGCCCATCACCTTCGAGAAGAAGGTCAAGGTGATGGAATACAAGACGCTCCGCTACCCGGGCCACGTCGCCATCATCCGCCCCATCCGCGAGCTGGGCCTCCTCGACAACAAGCCCATCAGGGTGAAGGGCAAGGACGTCGTGCCGCGCGACCTCTTCATCGCGGCCGTGACCCCCAAGCTCCACAAGCCGGAAGGGCGCGACCTGGTGGCCCTCCGCGTCGAGGTGACGGGCAAGCGGAAGGGGAAGAAGGCGCGCGAGGCGTGGCAGCTCATCGACAAGTACGACGCGAAGCACGGCATCAGCGCGATGATGCGGACCACCGGGTACTCCCTTGCCATCACCGGCCTGATGCAGGCCGACGGGCGGGTGCAGAACCACGGTGTGCTCACGCCCGATGAAGCGGTACCGGCAGGGATCTACATCAAGGAACTCGCCAAGCGCGGGGTCAAGATCGTCGAGATCTGAACTCGGCTTCACGGGACCTTCACGGCGCGGTCAGGCATCGCTGTCTATGCTTGGCCGCGCTGTCACATTCCCGAACGAGGCACACCTGATGTCCGCTGTCGCCGCGCCTGCGTCGCTCGACTTCCGCGCCCTCTGGGGCGCCGCGATCCCGTTCAGCCGATTCCTCGACGAGTGCGCCCCGGAACACCTGCCCCTCTGGCAGGGGGTCTACCGCACCGCCTCGATCCCGACCTGGATCGCGACGCTCGACCTGGCGCCCTCGTGCCGCCTCCTCGTGATCGCGGAGGACTGGTGCGGCGACGGCGCCAACACGGTGCCGGTCATCCAGAAGTGGGCCGAGGAGGAGGGCCTCGAGCTCCGGATCCTCAAGCGGGACGAGCATCCGGAAGTGATGGACCGATATCTCGTCGACGGGGCGCGCTCGATCCCGATCGTGATCGCGCTCGACGCGGACTTCCGCGAACTGGGTCACTGGGGGCCCCGCCCGGCGGAGCTGCAGGCCTGGGTGCTGGCCCACAGGGACTCGATGGACAAGGACGCCCGCTACAAGGAGATCCGGCGCTGGTACGCCCGCGACCGCGGCGAGACGACGCTGCGTGAGGTGGCGGGGATGATGGTCCGGTAGTGAGTGAGAAGGGAAAAGTGAAAAGGGAAAAGGGAAGAGTGAAGAGGGAAGAGTGAAAAGGGGGCTCCGAACGTCATCGGAACCCCCTTTTCCCTTTTCCCTTTTCACTCCTTACTTCTCACTTCTTACTTAGAACATCCACCCATCCCCGAGCGTGAACACGAAGCCGTCCGGGCCACCGGCGAAGTTGAAGGTGTAGATGGCCGTCTTGCCGATCCGGAGCGCCACCCCGCCGCCGCCCCCCACCTTCATCCCGGTCGTCGTGAGCTGGAATCCGCCGGTGTCGAACACCCGACCCGCGTCGACGAAGGCGTTGACGCTCACCGCGCCGTAGAGCCCCACGTTCACGATGTCGCGGTTGACGTTCAGTGTCGCCGCGAGCACGTCCGCACCGGTGTAGCGCTGGTCGACGAGCCCGCGGTTGGTCTCGGATCCGCCATAGCTTCGGATCGACCGCTCCCAGGTGGGGATGAAGAACCGACCGTCGAGCGGCACGGTGCCGCTGGTGGTCGAGGCCAGCACCCGCCCGTCGATCCACCAGGTGGCGTAGTCGCCGAACGCCTTCCACCCCCGCAAAACGGTGGTATAGCGCCCGTACCCGTTCCCTGCCGAGCCGGCGAGCGCCGAAGTCTCGAGCAGGAGCCCCCGGCGGGTGTCGTACTCGTTGTCGCGGGTGTCGAGCACGAGGCTCAGGCGGCCCGTGGCGTCGTTCTCCTTGAGCTCGGCGCCGAAGTCGTTCCGGAACACCGAATTGCCGGCCAGCGCCTCGAACGTGGTGTGCCGGTAGTCGGCCGCGCCCGCGAGCCACAGGTGGCCGTGCAGTCGCCGGCTCACCTCGGCGTCGGCCAGGACCTGCCGGCGGTCGGCGCGGTAGAAGTACGGGTCGGGCCCCGACTCGAGAGCCGGGTCCCAGCTCGCCGTGTCACCGAGGCCGAAGAACTGGAACCGGGCGTTCCGCACCGCGCCAGCCTCCGCCTGGAAGCGCCAGTCGGGGCTCAGGCCGGGCGCGGAGAACCGCGTGAGGAAGGTGTAGCTGCCGTGGGTGGACACGCTGGCCCGCAGGCCGAGCTGGCCGCGGTGCGGGTAGGTGGCATCCCAGTCGGCGCGCTTCGTCCAGCTGTACTGCAGCCCGATGCCCCACCCGTCGTTCCGGCTGTAGGACACGACGGGGTAGTAGCTGTTCTGCCAGGGATCGGCGTCCTGCGCCCGGAGCCGCCCCGGGAGGAGCCCGAGTGCCGCGACCGCCGCCCCCAGGGCCAGGCGTCCCGTCACGGCGCCTCGCCGTCGAAGAGGTGGGCGCAGTCCTTGAGCATCGCCCCGGAGCCGTCGTTGACGGCGTACTTGCTGGGGTAGAGCGCGGCCGAACCGTACTCCCCCTTCTTGTTGACCGCGTAGTAGTTGAGCTGGAACTTCGGCTTCCCGTCGGCCCCCACGAGGCTCGGCGGCGCCAGCTGCATCACCCGCTTGAGCGTCTCGAGCGCCGCGTCGGTGGGCTTCAAGCCACGCCGCATGCCGTCCACCGTGAAGAACCCGCCGCAGGCCACCATGTTGAGTTCGCCCAGGCCGGTCGATCCCGCCGCGCCGACGTCATTGTCGGTGTACTGGCCGGCCCCGATGATCGGCGAATCGCCCACCCGGCCGGCGATCTTGAACGCGAGCCCTGCCGTCGTGGTGACCGAGGAGATCTCCCCCTTGGCGTTGACCACGTCCATGTTGATCGTGCCGGTGGGGCGGTGCACCATCGGCGTTCCGTCGGGCACGTTCACCCAGTCGTCCTTCTTGTCGCGGTTGGCGCGCCAGGTGAGCCAGATCTGCCGCGCCTCGGGCGTCAGCAGGTCCTCCTCCTGGTAGCCGTACGACAGCGCGAACTTCTTCGCGCCCTCGCCCACCAGCATGATGTGGTCGGTGTACCTGAGCACCAGGCGCGCGATCTCGCTGGCGACCTTGATCCCCTCGAGCGCGCCGACGGCGCCGGCCCGCCGGGTCGGCCCGTGCATGCAGGAGGCGTCGAGCTGCACGACGCCGTCCTCGTTGGGGAGGCCGCCATAGCCCACCGAGTGGTCGTTGGGGTCGAGCTCCTGGATCTTGACCCCCTCGATCGCGGCGTCGAGCGTGTCGGTGCCCGCGAGCATGAGGTCGACCGCCTTCTGGACGCCGCGGAAACCGTTGGCCGAGCTCACCGCGACGGCCTTGGCGGGGGGGCGGACATGCACCGCCGGGAAGCCGGCGATGGGGTGGGCGGCGCCGGAGGCGGCCACCACGGCGCCGGTCGCGGCGAGGAACTCCCGGCGGGAGACGGAATCGGGCACGGGCAAGGCTCCATTCGGGGAAGGAACTTCAAGGGGCACCGGGATTTACGCGGGTCGGGTCGGCCTGTCAACTTGCTCCGCCGGCCCGCCGGGCCGTACCTTTCCCATTCTCCTCAACCGGGCCATGATGTCCCTGCTCGACGGTAGTGACCCGTTCGACGTGCTCCGCCTATGGCTGCGCATCCTGCTGGTGGGCGCCACCCTCGTGTCGCTCATCGTGTGGCTGGCACTGGGCGAGCCGAAGATGCTCCAGCTGGCCACGGCGACCTGGGCCATCTACGGCGTGATGCGGGCCTTCGTGAACGGGTTCCTGGCCCCGGTCACGGAGCTGCCGGCGGTCATCGGCGACGACCTGCGCCAGGATGCTCCGGGGTCTGCCGGCGAGGTCGGATCCCTCACGGCGACGGAGCAGTTCCGCGCCGCCGACGCTCGCTACCGGGAGCCGGCGCTCCCGCCGGCCGAGGTCGACACCGCGGTCAAGCAGGCCGAAGCGAGTGCCGCCACTCCTGAAGGCGCGGCCGCGGCGGTCGCGTCGCTTGAGGCGCTCCGGGCCGGGAAGCGCCTCGGCCCCGAGGACGATGTGCGGGTGGGCCTTCTCCTGGTGCGGCTCCACGAGGAGGACCTGCACGACCCGGCGGCCGCGCTGCGCGAGTTCCGCCGGCTCGTCTTCCGCCACCCCGACCCGCCGCAGGTCACCCGGATCCGCGGCGCCCTCGCCGACATCGCTCCCCGCTTCCTGCCCGCCGGACCGGCGGAGAACCAGGCTCCCTGATGCCCGCGCGCCGCCCGAGGCTCGATCCTGCGATCTTCAACCTTCCGGTCGAGAAGATGCGCGCGGGCTACTACTCGGACAAATACTTCGTCCGCGCCCGGGAGATCCTCCTGGCCGACGGCACCCACCCCCGCGTCACGATGCAGGTCTTCGGCAAGTCGCACGCCTTCCTCGGCGGCATCGACGAGGCCGTCGCCATCCTCAAGCTCTGCGCCGTCGAGTGGCCCGCGCTCACCGTCCACGCCCTCCACGAGGGGGACGAGGTCGAGCCGTGGGAGACGGTGATGCTCATCGAGGGCCCCTATGACGCCTTTGCCCACCTCGAGACGCTCTACCTTGGCGTCCTGGCCCGCCGCACCAAGGTGGGCACCAACACCCGGCGCGTGGTCGAGGCGGCACGGCCCAAGGAAGTGATGTTCTTCCCGGCCCGGCACGACCACTGGCTGGTGCAGACCGGCGATGGCTACGCCGCCCACGTGGCGGGCGCCATCGGCGTCTCGACCGACGCCCAGGCCTCCTGGTGGGGCTCCGAGGGCGTGGGAACGGTGCCGCACGCCCTCATCGCTGCCTACGGGGGCGACACCGTGCTCGCCACCCGGAAATTCGCCGAGTACATCCCGCCGAGCGTGCAGGTGGTGACGCTGGCCGACTTCGAGAACGACTGTGTCCGCACCTCGCTCGAATGCGCCCGGGCGCTCGGCGCCCGGCTCTACGGCGTCCGCCTCGACACCAGCGAGATGCTGGTCGACCGCTCGCTCTGGGAGGGGATGGGGCGCTTCAAGCCCAACGGCGTCAACCCCGAACTCGTGCGCAACGTCCGGGCGGCGCTCGACCGCGAGGGGTTCCAGGGCGTGCGCATCATCGTTTCGGGGGGCTTCACGGTCGAGAAGATCCGCGAATTCGAGGCCCAGCAGGTGCCGGTCGATGCCTACGGCGTCGGGAGCTCGCTCTTCCAGGGGCGCTACGACTTCACCGCCGACGTGGTGCTGCGGGAAGGGAGACCCTGCGCCAAGGTCGGGCGGGAGTACCGGCCGAATCCGAGGTTGGAGAAGGTCGAATAGCGAGGGAAAGCGGGGGAAAGCAGGGGAAAGCGCGGGAAGGCGGCGGAAGACGTGGAAAGGTGTTGGCGTGTGAATACGATGGTGGCGCAAGGAGCGGGCGATGCACCGACGTGGACGTGACACGACCACCCGCCGCCCGGCTAGATTCGAGCATATGGAATCCGCCGCCGTGGTCGCGTTCTCGCGCGCGTCTGGCGCGTCCGGCGTCGCCCCGATGCCGGCCGGCGCGATGCCATTTCGTGTTGTCTTCCGGCGCCTTCCCACGCCTTCCCACGCTTTCCCGCGCCTTCCTACGCTTTCCCCCGCTTTCCCGCGCCTTCCCGCACCTGGCTTCGCATGACCACCATCTTCTGGGATGTCGACACCCAGCACGACTTCATGCGCCCGGAGGGCAAGCTCTACGTCCCCGGTGCGGACGCGATCGCGCCCACGCTCCGCGCGCTCACCGACTACGCCCACCGGGAGCGGATCCGCATCGTCGCCAGCGCCGACGACCACGTCCCCGGCCACCGGGAGCTCTCCCCTGCGCCGGACTTCCTGACCACGTTCCCCGACCATTGCATGCGGGGGACCCCGGGCCAGCGGAAGGTCGCCGAGACGGCGCTCCACGACCCGCTGGTCATCGAACCCGAGGCCGACCCGGGCGTCGCGGCGCGGGTGCGGGCCCATCGCGGCGACGTCCTGCTCCACAAGCACTGGTTCGACGTGTTCACCAATGAGAACCTGCCCGCGGTCATCGACGCGCTCGCGCCCGACCGCATCGTGCTCTACGGTGTCGCGACCGACGTCTGCGACAAGTACGCGATCGAGGGGCTCCGGCGGCGATACCCGGCCATCGAGCTCTGGTTCGTGACCGACGCCGCCCGCGCCATCCATCCCGAGCGCACCGACCAGCTGCTCGCCGAGTGGCGTGCCGCCGGAGTGCGGCTCACCGACTCGGCCGCGGTGCTCCGGGGCGGGGCGGCCCGATGAGGCGGGCCGTGGCGCTCGCCGCGCTCCTGCTCCCGGCCGCGCTTGCGGCACAGGCGCCGTCGGACACCTCGTATGCAGATTCCCTTGCGGTGCCGGGCGGGATCCTGCGGGGGACGCTCGAAACGCCCACCACCCCCGGCCCCTGGCCGGCGGTACTCTTCATCTCGGGCTCCGGTCCCACCGACCGCGACGGCAACTCCCCCCTCCTGGCCGGCCGGAACAACAGCCTCCGCTACCTGGCCGATGCCCTCGCCGCCCGCGGCATCGCGTCGGTGCGCTACGACAAGCGCGGCATCGCCGCGAGCAACGGCTTTGCCGTCCGCGAGGCCGACCTCCGCTTCGACGATTACGTCGGGGATGCGTCGGCGTGGATCCGCGCGCTCAAGGCCGACCGCCGCTTCCGCTCGGTCACGGTCGTGGGCCACAGCGAGGGCTCGCTGGTGGGGATGCTCGCCGTGCCGATGGCCGGCGCCGACGCCTTCGTGTCGATCGCCGGGGCGGGGCGGCCCATCGCGCAGGTCCTCCACGAGCAGCTCGCGCCCCAGCTCCCTCCCGACCTCCTCCGCCAGGCCGACTCGATCATGGCCCGACTCGGCCGCGGCGAGCGGGTCGACAGCGTGCCGCCGAAGCTCTGGATGCTCTACCGGCAGAGCGTCCAGGGGTATCTCATCTCCTGGATGCGGCACGACCCGGCGCGGGACGTGGCGGCGCTCAAGGTCCCGGTGCTGATCGCCCAGGGCACCACCGACATCCAGGTCGACACGCTGGACGCCCGCCTCCTCGCCGCCGCAGACCCCGCCGCCCGCCTGCTCCTCATTCCCGGGATGAACCACGTGCTCAAGATGGTCCCGGCCGATCGCGCGGCGCAGGTGGCCTCGTACGCCGACCCCGCGCTCCCGGTGGCGCCGGCGCTGGTCGACGGCATCGCGACGCTGGTCCTCGGGCTCGGCCGCGTTCCGTGAGCGCACTCACGGTCGTGGGGGTCGCCTGCGCCGCCGTTGCCCTGGCGTGCCTCGTGCTCGCGCGCGGCGCGCTCCGGACGCGGCGGCCGTTCGCGACCCTCACGCGCACCCTCGTTGCGGCGCTCTTCGCCTCGCTCGCGGCCATTGCCGCGCTCGTGGCCGTCGGGACCCGGGGATACCGGGCGCTCACCGACGAGGAACTGGCTGCCACCGTGCGCGTCACGCCGGAGGGCCCGCACCGGTTCAGCGCGGCGTTCACCTTCGCCGATGGCCGGAGCGCCACGTATGACGTCGCCGGCGACCAACTCTACGTCGACGCCCGCGTCCTCAAGTGGCATTACTGGGCCGACCTGCTGGGGCTCCACACCCTCTACGCCCTCGATCGCGTCGGCGGGCGGTACGCCGACCTCAACGACGAACTGCACCGCCCCCGGACGCTCTACGCGCTGGCACCGGAACGGCCGCTCGACCTGTTCAAGCTCATCCGG
>DASYXP010000265.1:0-1672 GCA_035934835.1 Gemmatimonadales bacterium
GGCGTTCCGGGTCGGGGCGTAGACCAGCGCCATCCGATCTCCGCGCTTGAGCAGCTCGAGGAGCGCGTTCCAGCGCTCCGTCCGGCTGGCGACGGGGACGGCGCCGAACCACAGGTTCGGACGGTCGAACGAGCCCAGGTGGACGTCGACCCCGCGCGAACGGCCCCAGGCGCCGAGCTTGAGGGCGGAGGTGATGTCGGCCCGGACCTCCGGCGTGGCGCTGCCGGTGAGCGCGACGACCGGGGGCGCGCCCAATTGCCAGCGCGACCGCGCCAGGCGGCGGAACCCAGGACGGAAGTCGTGCCCCCACTCGGTGATGCAGTGCGCTTCGTCCACTGCGAGGAGCGCCGGGCGGAGCTCGCGGCGGGAAAGCTCCCGGGTGAGCCGCTCGAGGCGCTCGGGCGAGGTATAGAGGAGCTTCATCCGACCGCTCGCCACGTCGTCGAGCACGGCGTCCTGCGCGTCGGGGCCCAGCGTGCTGTTGAGGGCCGCCGCGGGGATGCCACGACGCGCGAGTGCCGCCACCTGATCCTGCATCAGCGCGATGAGCGGGGAGACCACGATCGTGAAGCCCGGGAGGCAGAGCGCCGGGACCTGGAAGCAGAGCGACTTCCCGCCGCCGGTGGGAAGGATGGCGAGGGTATCCCGGCCGCGGAGCACCGAGCTCACCACGCGTCGCTGGGCGGGACGGAGGTCGGGATAGCCGACATGGCGCTGGAGCACCGTGCGCGCCAGTTGCAGCGCGGGCTCGGGGGAGGGTGGCACGACGGCCGGCATGGTCATGGCGCACGGTAACCATCCCGCGGCGCGAAGCATCATCCAATCGATGCCGCCCGGACCCTGGGAATGCAAGCACGCCGCACCTTGCCCCCGGCCCCCGGCGCACCGTAGGTTCCGCAGGATCTCGCACCCCTGATGACCCTCCTCCTGCACTGCCCGCACTGTGGTGGTCGGATGGAACCGACCGACCTCCGCTGCCGCTTCTGCGGCAGCCGGCGGAGCGTGGCCGTGACCGCCGGGGCCGGCCTCCCCTCGATCGTCGCCGATGCATCCGACCCGGTGCTGGCGAGCGAGCTGCAGGAGACGCTCGCTCCGGGCATCGTGGTGCTGCGCGAACTCGGCCGCGGCGGGATGGGGCTGGTGTTCCTGGCGCGGGAACCGGCGCTCCGGCGCCTGGTGGTCATCAAGGTGCTGGCGCCGGAGCTCTCGCAGGACACCACCGCCCGTGCCCGCTTCCGCCGCGAGGCGGAGGCGGCCGCGTCGGTGGCCCACCCGAACGTGGTGGCGGTGCACCAGGCGGGGGAGCTGCCGCGGTCGGGCACCGCGTACCTCGTGATGCAGTTCATCGACGGGGCCACGCTTGCCGAGGAGTTCCCGAGCGGCGTGGTGGCGCCGGAGGCCAAGGCGCGGCGGGTGATGGGCGAGGTGGCGGGCGCGCTGGCGGCGGCGCACGCCCGGGGGCTCATCCACCGCGACATCAAGCCGGCGAACGTGATGCTGGAGCGGGAGACGGGGCGCGCGATCGTGCTCGACTTCGGGGTCAGCGCCGCACGGCACTCATCCCAGCACCGGGCCGGCCCCCGCATCACCCAGGAAGGGGTGACGCTCGGCACGCCGATCTACATGAGCCCGGAGCAGGCCGCGGCGGAGCCGGTGACCGACCGGAGCGATG
>DASYXP010000275.1:0-2834 GCA_035934835.1 Gemmatimonadales bacterium
GGCTCCGACTCCGCCCGTTCGACATTCGGGGCAAAGAGGTTCTGCAGGAGCCGGAGGTACACGATGCCGAGCGTCGAGTCGCTCGGGTTGTCGATGGCGATCGTCTCGCGGCCGGTGACGAGGCCGGTGGTGACGTCGAGCCTGGCGTCAATCACGTAATCGGTGCGGAGCTGCCAGTACCGGGGCCCCGGGGTGCCGAGGGAGTCCCGCGCGCCGGAGGCGAGCCCCGCCTCGAAGGCGCGGGTGATCGGGATGGTGCGCCGGACGGCGCGGGCGGGCTGCTGCGCGGCCGCCGGCGCGGACGCGGCGGCCAGCAGGAGGAGGATCGGGCGGATACGCATGCGCGCTCCCATCGATGGTGAACTGCCGTGACGCCCCGGGTCAGCGCGGGACGTCGACCGCCTGCAGGATCCCTTCCAGCGCCCGATCGGGGGAGACCCCTTCGAGCTCGAGTTCCGGCGCCACCACGATGCGGTGCCGGAGCACGGCGGGCGCCATCGCCTTGACGTCGTCCGGGGTGACGTACTCCCTGCCCTCGATCAGCGCCGCGGCCTGGCTGGCCTTGAGCAACCAGACCGTGGCGCGGGGGGAGGCGCCCATCGTGATGGCCGGCGCCTCGCGGGTGGCGCGGACGAGCGCCGTGACGTACTGCGTGATCGCGGGTTCGGCCCGTACGCCGCGCGCGGCCAGGCGGAGCTCGGCGAGCCCCGCGGCGTCCACCGCCACCGCGGTGCCGTAGCTCGACGGGTCGTCCGATTCGAAGCCGCCGAGCACGCGGGCCAGGATCCCCTGCTCCGTGGCCGCATCGGGATAGCCCACGAGCACCTTGACCACGAAGCGGTCGAGTTCCGCCTCGGGGAGGGGGTAGGTCCCCTCGAACTCCACCGGGTTCTGGGTGGCAAAGACCGTGAACAGCGCCGGGAGCGGGTGTGTCTCGCCGTCGACGGTCACGCTCCGCTCCTGCATGGCCTCGAGGAGCGCCGCCTGGGTCTTGGCGGGCGCGCGGTTGATCTCGTCGGCGAGGACGAAGTCGGAGAAGATCGGGCCGGCGCGGAAGGTGAACTGCCCCTGGCCGGTGAGGAGGCTGATGCCCGTGATGTCCGAGGGCATCAGGTCCGGGGTGAACTGGATCCGCCGGAACCCGACCCCGACCGCGCGGGCCAGCGCGCGCACGAGGAGGGTCTTGGCGGTGCCGGGCACCCCTTCCAGCAGCACGTGCCCGCGGGCGAGGAGCGCCACCAGCACGTCGCGCGCGGCGGCGGGCTGTCCGAGGACGACCGACGAGACCTCCCGTTCGACCCGGCGCGCCACCTCCGACAGGCGGCGGGCGGCGTCCGGGGTCAGGGCCTCAATTCCTGCCACACATCCTCCACGGCGTAGGCCGCCCGCAGCACGGCATCGGCCGGCTGGGGCGGGTGGATGAGGGACTGCAGATCGTTGACGGCGGCGCGGGCGCGGGCGGAGCGCACGCGCGCGGCAAGTTGTGCGAGCCACGACTCGACCGGCTCCGCCTGGGGCCGGTTGTCGCGGGAAAGGCGGCGCCGGAGCCCCTGCACCATCAGCCGCGCGGCGACGTCGTGGCCGCGCGCGGCGGCGAGCGCGGTGGCGAGCGCCCGCACGTGCTCCATCGGCGAGCGGCGCCGGCGCACGATGCCCGGCACCACGGGGCCGAAGCGGACGGCGGCGGCGAGGAGCGCCAGGAGCCCCACCACGGCCAGTTGCCAGGCGCCCCATCCCCACGGCGAGCGCAGGCTCCACGCCAGCGTCTCGCGCAGGAGGCTCCCGTTCGAGGCATAGCCCTGGTGGTATTCGTCGAAGTACACCGCGCGGGCGCGCGTGGTGAGCATCGGCACGACCGCCTCGGCCGCGTCGGTGTCCTTGAGGCTCCGGTTGCCGAAGAGCGTGCCATCCGACACCAGCGTCACGGCGTGTCCGCCCCGCAACCGGAGCCGGATCGCGACCAGGCGGTTCCCGGTGGTGACGAGAAGGGTGTCCCGCGCCGCCACCGCCGGCACCCGACAGCGCGCGATGACCCCGGCGCCGGCATCCATCGTGTCCGCCACCACGGACTGCCCCGTGCGGCCCAGCACCGCCGAGACGTAGGCGGGGCGGGGGCCGATCCCGGCCACCGTGATCGAGTCCGCCCGGGGCAGCACTTCGTAGCCCAGGCAGCGCGCAAGTCGCTGCGCCGACCGGCCGCTGGCGAGGACATCCCCTCGGCTGGTGGCGAAGCTCAGGAGCTGGAGGGCGTCGCTGCCGCTCAGCGGGACCGCCGGATCGAGGACGGCAAGCATCACCGGCCGCAGAGAGTCGAGGGGCCCGGGCACGCGGTCGGGCAGCTCCCTGCTCGGGCGCCGATAGCGGTACACGGCCACGCCGAGCCGCGGCAGCACGTCGGCGAGCGCGCGGGCGCCGTTGGGACCGGGGTGGTAGGTCGACCGGGGATCGAAGGGCTGGTCGAGGACGCCGCGGCGCCCGCTCCCCGACACCGCCACCAGCACCGCGGCGAGCGCAAAGCCGCCGATGGCGATCGCCGCCTCAGTGCGCGGGCGCATTCCACCGCCCTTCCGCTGCGCGGCGGCGCCACTCCGCATAGTCGGCGGGCCCGCAGGGGGCGCCGGCGAAGGCGAACCGGTAGAGCGACTCGACCAGCGCCGACAGCCGGGTGCGGTCGTCCGGAGGGAGACGCGCCTCGCGCAGGTACTCGCGCGGGGTCTTGCTCGGATGGTACCGGAGTGCGCCCGCACGGGCGAGTTCGAGGACCAGCGCCTGGAAGGCCGCGCGGACCGCCTCGGCGGCGCGCCCGTCCCGCGCCAGCCCGTCGGCAAGCGCCA
>DASYXP010000305.1:0-2040 GCA_035934835.1 Gemmatimonadales bacterium
TGCTCGTCATCGATGATGAACCGGTGATCCGCGGGGTGATCCAGCGGCTCCTGGCGCGCGTCGGCCACGAGGTGCTGGCGGCCGCGGGGCCGGACACGGCGCTCCGCCTCCTGGCCGACGCGCCGGTCGACGCGGTGCTCCTCGACCGCCGGATGCCCAAGCTCTCGGGCGAAGCGCTCTACCTCGTGCTGATCCACCGCTGGCCGTACCTCAAGGGCCGGGTCATCCTGATGTCCGGGGCGCCCCTCGACCTTGAAGGGGGCCTTCCCGCCGAGCTCGGCGGCTGTCACTTCCTCGGCAAGCCGTTCACCGTGGACCAGCTCCTGGCCGTGCTGGGGGAGATCGAGCGCGAGGTCGCGAAAGAGGACCGCGACACGGCGTGACCTCCGGCCCCCCGCCAGCGGATCCGCTGGCCACCCTCCGCAGTTATCGCTCGCTCGCGCCCTGGGGACTGCAGGACCTGGCCGGGCTCGCCGGCGCCATTCTCGAGGCGTCGGGCGTGGTGCCGCTCTCCGGCGCCGCGCAGGCGCACCCCACCGTGCGGACGGTCCGCTTCTACATGGCGCGGGCGCTGGTCGACAAGCCGGAAGGGCGGGGCACGGCGGCGGTCTACGGGTACCGCCACCTGCTCCAGGTGCTGGCCATCAAGCTGCGGCAGATGGAGGGGATGACCCTCGATGCCATCGTCCAGGAGGCGCGCGGCCTCACCGGCGACGCGGTGGAACGCCGGGTGGCGGCCACCATCGGCCCCGCCCTCCCGCCGCCGGAACTCCTCGGGTGGACGTCGAGCGTCCGCGGGAGGTCGGGGCGGGTGGCGGCCGAGGCGCAGGCGGCGATGGGCTCGGCGGCGGCGCCGGCCACCTGCCGCAGGATCCCGGTGGCCCGCGGCGTCGAGCTGCTGGTGGACGCCTCGCATCCGGCGCTCCGCCGCCCCGGCGCGGAATCGGCGCTCGCCGACGAGGTCCGGTCCGCGCTCGAACGCCTGGCCCCCGGCGCGGACCGCTGACCCGCCCGGGTGGCGCCCGGAGAGCGTGACATCGTGGTCCCCGCCGCTAGATTGACGACAACACTCCCACACACACGGAGCTCCTGATGGGCGCGATCTTCCTGCTCGTCCTCCTCGTCGTGGCCGGACTCTGGTTCGTGGCCGCGTACAACCGACTCATCGCGCTCAAGAACAACGTCGTCAACGCCTGGAAGCAGATCGACGTCCAGCTGAAGCGGCGCCACGACCTGATCCCTAACCTGGTCAACACGGTCAAGGGCGCGATGAACTTCGAGAAGGAGACCCTCGAGGCCGTGACGGCGGCGCGTACCCGTGCCGTCGGCGCCAGCGGGGTGAAGGAGACCGCCAAGGCGGAAGGGGAGCTCACCCAGGCGCTGGGCCGGCTCTTTGCCGTGTCGGAGGCCTATCCCGACCTCAAGGCCACCGGCAACGTGGCGCAGCTGCAGGAAGAGCTCGCCAGCACCGAGAACAAGATCACGTTCGCGCGGCAGGCGTACAATGACCTGGCCACCGAATACAACACGGCGCAGCAGCAGTTCCCCACCAGCTTCGTGGCGGGCTTTGCCAAGGCGGTGCCGGCCGAGCTCTGGGAGATCGAGGACGCCGGCGAGCGGGCGGTGCCCAACGTCGACCTGTCGATGGGCAAGTAGGCGGAGATGGCGGACGAGAACCTCTGGGCGCAGCAGGCCGACAACCGGCGGAAGTCGGCGTGGCTGGTGGCGGGGTTCATTCTCTTCTTCGCGTGGCTCGGCTTCGGTGGCGACTGGGTCTACTACCTGCACACCAGGGCCCTTCCCGCCGACCAGTATCACCACGTGGTGCCCTGGTTCGGGATCCTGTTCTCGCTGGCGGGCGCGGGCCTCTGCTGGTACGCGTGGCACAACGGCGCCGACCGCGTGCTCTGGGCCACCGGCGCCAGGGAAGTGACCGACCCGGCCACCGACCAGGAGAAGACGCTCGTCAACGTGGTGCAGGAGATGGCCATCGCCGCGAGCATCCCCGTGCCGCGGGTGTGGATCGTGCCCGACCCGGAT
>DASYXP010000337.1:0-4592 GCA_035934835.1 Gemmatimonadales bacterium
CCTTGTCGTCATATCCGGTGATCGGCAAGGGCTCGATTCCGACGTCACGCCGTCGCCGCTGGTGGTGCAACTGTGGAACAAGGGGACGTCCGTCGTTGGGGCGGCGGTCCACTGGAGGGTGACCCGGGGCGGGGCCGCGGTCTCCGACAGCATCACCGTGACCGACGGGTCCGGAATGGCCTCCGTGACCGTCACGCCGGGCGCCGGAGGATTCGGGCAGGGCGTCGAGGCCACGGTCGCCGGCCTTCCGCCGGTGGACTTTTCGCTCACGCTCCGGCGTCCGTTCCAGGTCCTCGGCGGCGGCAACAATGTGCCCGAGCGGTACGGCTCCGACCTGTGGCTGGCCAAGGGGCACGGGTACACCGGCACCTGGGGATACCGGTCCGCCTACGGGAACGTGATCAAGGTGTGGCAGCTGGGCGCCGGTGGCGCCCCGACACTGGTCGGCGCCGACACGATCCCCAACGTCACCACTGTCAGCGACCTCCAGGCGAGTCCGGACACCACGCTGCTCGTGGCCACCGGCGAGTATGGCACCGGCGCCGGGCTCTACGTCTACAGCCTGGCCGATCCCGCGCACCCGGCGCTGCTGGCGCAATGGTCGGTCACCAACGGCACGCAGGGGCTCCACACCGGCTCGCTCGCCGAGATCGGCGGACAGCTGTATGCCTTCACCGCGCGCGACCCAAGCGCGCCCTCGCTCCTCACGTTCCGCATCCAGCCTGACTCGGCGAGCAAGATCGTCCTGGTCGACTCGATCCCGATGCCGACCAACTACGGCATCCACGACACCTTCGTGCGGGATGGGTTGCTGTTCGTGGAGAACTGGAACAGCGGGATGTGGATCTACGACGTCGGCGGTGGCGGGCAGGGGGGGGCGCCAGACCACGCCGTGTTCATCGGATCGGTGACCACCCAGGGGGGCGAGGTCCACAACGCGTGGTGGTTCCACAATCCGGTCACGAACGAGAAGCGGTACGTATTCATCGGACAGGAGGGGCCGGACGTCATCGGGGTCTCCAGCGCCGGGGACATCCACGTGGTGGACGTCTCCGCCCTTGCGGCGCCGGTGGAGGTGGCGCACTTCCACCTCGGCGCCAACGAAGGCCCCCACAACTTCTGGATGGACGAGCAGCGCCAGGTGCTTTACGCCGCGTACTACAACGGCGGCGTCGTGGCGCTCGACGTGTCCGGCACCCTGAGCGGCGACCTCAGCTCCCGCGAGATCGCCGAGATCCGGCCCGGTGGCTCCGGCGGCACCTACGTCTGGGGCGTGATGCTGTACGGCGGGTCGCTCTACGCGTCCGACATGGTCAGCGGATTCTGGCAGCTCAAGGTGCCCTAAGGGTCCGTTGCGAAATGGAATGACCGCAAGATCCGAGTAGCGTTCCCGGTGCGGGGGGACATATTTGGTTGGTCGTTGGTCGTTGGTGAGGCGCAAGTCTTGAGTGACACGTCGCAGGTCGCGCACTTCGAATGACCCATGACACCACCCCCTGTTCGCTCTTCACTTCTTACTTCTTACTCCTTACTTCCCCCCTGCCTCCTCCATCCCGGGAACCCATTCCGTGCGGATCTTCAGCGCCCTCCTGCTCAGCACCCTCGTCGCGGCGCCGGCCGCCGCGCAACAGACGCCGGCACTCGATCGCATCCTCCTCTCGACGCCGGATGGGGCCAAGGCGCGCGAGTACTCGACGGAACTGAGTCGCGTCATCCACGTCGCCGGCTCGCCGCGCCAAATGGAGACCGCCGACTACGTCCTCCGGCTGATGAAGTCGTGGGGCCTCGACACCAGCCGCGTCTCCTACAAGGTCTATCTGCCGTGGGCCGATTCCGCGGTGGTGGAGCTCGCCGGCCCGACGCCGGTCCGGCTTTCGTTGGCGGAGCCCGCCGTTCCCGGCGACACCACGAGCTACCTGGCGCAGTACCCCACGGTCCACGGCTACACCGGCGCCGGTGACGTCACGGCACCGCTCATCTACGTCAATTACGGCCTGCCCGTCGACTACGCCCAGCTCGACTCCCTCGGCATCAGCGTCAAGGGCAAGGTGGTCATCGCGCGCTACGGCCGGAGCTTCCGCGGCATCAAGGCCCGCGAGGCCGAGAAGCACGGCGCGCTCGCGATCCTCATGTATTCGGATCCGCACGACGACGGGTTCGTGCCCGGCGACGTCTATCCCTGGGGGCCGATGCGCGGTCCGGCCGGGGTCCAGCGCGGCACGGTGCAGAACGGCGACGGCGACCCGTCGACCCCGGGCTGGCCGAGCACGCCCGACGCCAAGCGGCTCGACCCGTCGCAGATGGACATCCCGCACATCCCGTCGGTGCCGATCGGCTACGGCAACGCGCAGGTCCTGCTGCAGGGCCTCAAGGGGCCGGGGGCGCTCCGGGGCTGGCAGGGCGGGCTGCCGTTCCATTACCATCTCGGCGGCACCGACGACGTGAAGGTCCGCGTCGCGGTGTGGGCCGAGTCCGGCGCCAGGGCCTGGAAGACGATCATCAACACCTTCGGGACGCTGAAGGGGACCACCTGGCCCAACGAGATGGTCATCACCGGCGGCCATCGTGACGCATGGGGCCCGGGGACCGCCGACAACATCGCCGGCGTCACCAGCGTGATGGAGTCGGCGCGGGCGTGGGGCGAGGCCGCCAAGCGGGGGCTCCGGCCGCGGCGCACTCTGGTGTTCGCCACCTGGGATGCGGAGGAGTGGGGGGACGAGGGTTCGACCGAATGGGTCGAGGCGCACGAGGCCGACCTCACGGCCCACGCGGTCGGCTATTTCAACCAGGACGCGGGCGGCGTCGGCCGGGCGTTCGGCGGGTCGGCCACCGCGTCGCTGCAGCCCCTGGTGCGCGAGGTGACCAAGCTCGTCCCGCAGCCCGGCGACACCGTGTCGATCTACACCGCCTGGCGGCGGCGGAGCAACACGGCCGATTCGCTGGAGCCGGCGATGGGCGACCTCGGTGGCGGGAGCGACTTTGCCGCGTTCTACAACCACCTCGGCATCCCGTCGGCGGACTGGGGCTTCGGCGGGCCGTCGGGCAACTACCACTCCCAGTACGACGACGAGAAGTGGATGGAGACGTGGGGGGACAGCGCGTTCCAGGGGCACCGCGCCATCGCCCAAGTCGACGCGCTCCTGCTGGCCCGGATGGCGGAGAGCGACGTCCTGCCGCTCGACGAGGCCAACCTGGCCACCTACCTGGGCTCGCTGGTGAAGGGCGTGGAGTCCCGGGCGGCGCGGCAGGGCTGGCGCACGGACCTGTCCGCACTCTACCGGGCCATTTCCGACATGCACGATGCGGCGCTCGGTTTTGCCAACGTGCGGGACGCCGGGATGGCCTCCAGCGGGCCGAAGGGCGCCACGGCGGCGCTCGCCGAGGCCAACTTGCTGCTGCGCCAGTCGGAGATGGCGCTCTCCCGTCCCGAGGGGCTCTCGGGCCGGCCCTGGTTCCGGAACCTGATGTTCGCCGCCGACCGGGACAATGGCTACGCCGACATTGCGCTCCCCGGGATGGCGGAGGCGATGGAGGACCGTGACCGCCCGCGCTTCGACCACGAGGTCGCGGACCTGGCCTTGCGGGCGGAGCACGCCGCCGAGCTCCTGCGGCGGGCGACGGTGGCGCTGGCGCGGCGGTAGGCCGCGCCGCGGGGGCGGAAAGCGAACGGCGGGCCCCGGGGATCCCGGAGCCCGCCGTTCCTCGTTCGGTCGCCGCTGCTCAGTTGCCGGCGGGCGCCGTCCAGGTGTCGTTGGACGAGTCGTAGTCCTTGAACCAGCCGCTGGTCCAGAGCTCGGCCTTCACCACGGGCTTCGCAGTGCGGATCTCGCTCGTGAACTTGGTCTGGTCATAGTACCACACCTCGACCGGCAGCTTGACCATCTGCACCGACCCGTCGCTCAGCGTGAGCTTGAGGTCGACCGGCATCACCGCCGCGCCGTTGTTCTTGAGCGCGACCTTCACGTCGCTCGAGCCGTCGGCGTTGGCGGTCTGGGTCACGTTGTCGATGCCCTGGTCGAGCGTGGCGGTGGTGTAGAACCATTCGCGCCAGAACCAGCTCAGGTCGCGCCCCGACATGTCCTCCATCGTGCGGAAGAAGTCGGTCGGGGTCGGGTGCTTGAATGCCCAGCGGTGGGTGTACTCGCTGAAGGCCTTGTCGAACACCTCGGGGCCGAGCACCACGTTGCGCAGCGCCAGCAGGGCGATCGACGGCTTGACGTACGCCAGCTCGCCCAGGTTGGCGTTGGTGCGGTAGCGGTTGGCCGGCGTCATGATCGGCTGCGCGGTGGGGCGCTGGTCGTTGACCATGACGAAGAACTTCTCCTCCCCCTTCCGGTTGGCGGAGTCGCTCCGCTGCCAGTAGTCCTCCTCGGAGAAGGTGTTGATGAACGTGTTGAAGCCCTCGTCCATCCAGGCGTAGAGCCGTTCGTTGGAGCCGACGATCATCGGGTACCACATGTGCCCGATCTCGTGCGTGATCACGTTGTAGAGCGACTCCTTGCCCTCCTGGAGCGCTTCGGCGCCCGCGGCGCGCGGCGTGTTGGGCGCCTCCATCGCGACCATCGGATACTCCATGCCGCTGACCGGGCCCT
>DASYXP010000040.1:0-3413 GCA_035934835.1 Gemmatimonadales bacterium
CACCCCGACCCGCGGGATGCCACGCTCGGCCAGGTGGTCGAGGAGGGTCGGCGCGGGCGGCAGCAGGCTCAGGTCCTTCCGGTGCGCCGTGCGCTTCCAGGCGCCGGGCCCGCCGATGAACGGCCGCGCGATGACGCGGGACACGGCCTCGGGGCCGTCCAGCATCCGGCGCGCCGTGGCGCAGGCCTCGTACAATTCCGCGAGCGGCACCCGCTCCTCGTGGGCCGCCACCTGGAAGACGCTGTCCGCGGAGGTGTAGACGATCCAGGCCCCGGTGCGGAGGTGCTCTTCGCCGTAGCGATCGAGCATCGCGGTGCCCGACCCGGCCACGTTGCCGATCACCGGGCGCCCGGTGCGGCGGGAGAACTCGTCCAGCACCGCCTGCGGGAAGCCCGAGGGATAGGTGGGGAACGGTCGCTCCAGGATGACGCCGCACAGCTCCCAGTGCCCGGTGGTGCTGTCCTTCCCGGCGCTCACCGGCTGCGCCTTGCCCCACGCGGCCTGCGGATGCGCCGCGGCCGGAACCCCCTCGAGCGGGGCGATGTTGCCGAAGCCGAACGCGGCCAAGTTGGGGAGCGATGCGCCGCCGACCGCGCGCAGGGTGTTGCCGAGGGTGTCGCTCCCCGCATCACCGTAGCGGTCGGTGTCGTGGGCGGGGCCGATCCCCAGGCCGTCGAGGACGATGATCGCGGCGCGCCGGCTCACTGCTTCAGCTCGGTCTGCACGAAGCGGAACCGGAGCGCGGTGAGCGACTGGGACAGCAGCTGGCGTTCCTGGTCGTCGAGGTGGCCGGCGGTCTTGGCCTCGAGCATCGCGAGCGTGTCGATGAGCGCGCGGGCGGCATCGCGCGGCGAGGTGCCGGCCGGGAGCCCGGGCAGCGTACCGTCGAGCGCCTGCCCCGCCTGCGTGGCGAGGCCCAGCACGAGCGACGCGAAGTGCTGGTCCATCAGGCGTACCTGCGGACGACCCGGGGACTCATCGCCGTGAGCACCTCGTAGGAGATGGTGCCCAGCGCTTCCGCATGGGCATCGAGCGAGATGGCGCCGCCGAACACCGTGGCCACGTCGCCCAGCCGGGCGGCGCCCCGCGCAATGGCGACCATCGTGAAGTCCATCGTGATCCGCCCCACCACCGGCACGACCTCGCCATTGAGTTCCACCCGCGCACGTCCGGTGCCGCTGCGGAGCAGGCCGTCGCCGTAGCCGATGGCGAGGGTCGCGATGGTGGTCGGCGCCGTGGCCCGCCACGTGGCCCGGTAGCTCACCGACTCCCCGGCGGCGACTTCCCGGACCGCCACGACCCGGCTCCGGAGCGTGGCCACCGGCCGTGGCGCCGGCGCCCAGGGCCCGACGCTCCCACCATAAAGGAAGATCCCGGGGCGGACGAGGCCCCCCGCGTACCTTGCGTCCCGCAGCGCCGCGGCACTGTTCGCCGCGTGGACCAGGGGGGGGCGGCGCGGGAGCGCACCGATGACCCCCTCGAACCGCCGCCACTGCAGCGCCGTGGCCTCGACGTCGACATCGGCGGAGTGGAAATGGGTGGCGATCCCTTCCCATCCCGCCGCGCCTCGCAGCCGCTCGGCGACCGCCGACTGGAGCGCCTCGTCGTTCCACTGGAACCCCACGCGCCCCATCCCGGTGTCGACGCCGAGGTGGAACGGCGCCGCACCGGCGGCGAGCCAGGCGTCGAGCGCGGGGAGGTCGCAGATGAGCGGCCGGAGCTCGAGGGAGCGGTGGCGCTCCAGCTGGTCCGGCGCGAACGGCGTGAAGACGATGATCGGACGGGTCACGCGTGCGGCGCGGAGCGTTGCCGCCTCATCCAGAGTGGCGACACCGAAGCCCCAGGGATCGACCACGTCCAGGGTACGGGCGACCTCGACGGCGCCGAGCCCGTAGGCGTCGGCCTTGATCATCGGCAGGAGCGGCACCCGGGCCGAAGCGGCCAGGGTCCGCGCGTTGGCGATCAGCGCTGAACGGTCGACATCGACCCAGACGCGCTCGGGCGTGGAGGCGATTGACGTAGTCACGATCCGGGCGGTATGATAACCGACGCCGGAGGCTAAATGCAAGAGAATTCAGCGCTTGGACGCGCCCTCGACCTGGTGAGAGACCTGCGGGCACGTTGCCCGTGGGACCGGGTCCAGACCCGCAGTACGCTCCGCCCCTACCTGCTCGAGGAGGTGCTGGAACTCGACGAGGCCCTCGCCTCCGGCGACGGCGACCGGATCAAGGAGGAGGTGGGCGACCTCCTGCTCCACCTGGCCTGGCAGTTCGTGCTGGCGGAGGAGTCCCGCGAGTTCACCCCCGACGACGCCGCCGATCGGCTCATCGCCAAGATGCACCGGCGGCATCCCCACCTCTTCGACCTCGGCCCCCGCGAATCGTGGGAGACGCTCAAGCGCCGCGAGACCACGCGCGGCGTGCTCGACGGCCTCCCCGCCACCCTGCCCTCGCTCCAGATGTCATACCGGCTGCAGCAGAAGGCCGCGTCGGTCGGCTTCGACTGGCCGGACACCGCCGGCCCCGCCGCCAAGGTGCGGGAGGAGCTGGCGGAGGTGGAGGCGGAACTCGAACTGGCGGGCGCGAACGCCGTGGGGGACGCCGGGGGCGCGGACGGCGGCGTCGAGCGCGATGCCGGCGACCCGCTGGTGGAAGAGATCGGCGACCTGCTCTTCGCGGTGGTGAACCTGGCGCGCAAGGCGCGGGTCCAGCCCACCGTGGCGCTCGACCGGGCCAACCGCAAGTTCCGGCGACGGTTCACGGCCATCGAAGCACTGGCCGCAAGCCGCGGCGTCGACCTCCCGACCGCGGGCCTGGAGGTGCTGGACGGGATGTGGGAGGAGGCGAAGCGAAGTGAGAAGTGAGAAGTGAGAAGTGAGAAGTGAGAAGTGAGAAGTGAGAAGTTCCGAGGGTTGCCTGCCGGCCCACCATGCGCAAGAGGGCGCGCGATAGATCGGCGCCCCCTCTTCCCTCTCACCTCTTACCTCTCACCTCTCACGTTCCTACGGGTACAACCGGTGGATCTGCCGCGGGAACGCGATGCTCTCGCGGATGTGCGGGTTGCCGCAGATCCACGCCACCGTGCGCTCGAGGCCGAGCCCGAAGCCGGAGTGCACGAAGGTGCCGTACTTCCGGAGGTCGAGGTACCAGCCGTACGCCGCCGGGTCGAGCCCCTGCGCCGTGATCCGCGCGAGGAGCCGGTCGTAGTCGTCCTCGCGCTGGGAGCCGCCGATGATCTCGCCGTACCCCTCGGGGGCCAGGCAGTCATCGCAGAGCACGGTCCGCGGGTCGTCGGGGTTCTCCTTCATATAGAAGGCCTTGATGGCCTTCGGGTAGTTGAAGACGAACACCGGACGGTCGAACTGCTTCGTAAGGAGCGTCTCGTCGTCGCCGCCGAAGTCGCTGCCCCAGGTG
>DASYXP010000058.1:0-2459 GCA_035934835.1 Gemmatimonadales bacterium
GGCTCGAGCGCCTCGTGTGCATCAGCGCCGCGCACCAGAGCCACCCGATGGCAACTGCGCTCCGCGCACTCCAGCGGGATGCCGTGCGGCTGGGCCTCGCGACCGGCCAGGCGGACCGGGGGATGGCCCTCGCCCGGGGGATCGCGATGACCACCTATCGGACCATCGAGGAGTTCGCCGAACGGTTCACGATGGAGCCGGAGCCCGGAGCCGCAGGACCCCGCTTCCCGGTCGAGGGCTACCTGGCGGAGCACGGCCGCCGCTTCATCGGGCGGTTCACGCCCGAGCGCTTCCTGAGCCTCTCGCTCTCGCTCGACCTGCACCGGGTGGATCCGGCCCTGGTCTCCACGCCCACGACGCTCGTGGCGGTAGCCGAGGACGCCCTGGTGCCGCTCCGGCAGATGGAGGAGCTGCGCGCGCGGCTCGCCGGGCCGGTGACGCTCGACGTCATCCGTTCCCGTTACGGGCACGACGCGTTCCTGAAGGAGGTCGGACCCATCGGGCTCGTGATCACGCGCGCCCTCGGCGCGGGGAGTCCATCGTGACGCGCGCCACGACCCGTGCCGTCCGCGCCGGCCTCGTTTCCGATCGGCACCACAATGCCGTGGTCCCGCCGATCCACCTCTCGGCCACCTACGCCTTTCCCGCGTTCGGCCAGAAGGGCGCCTACGACTACGGCCGCAGCGGCAACCCGACGCGCGACCTCCTGGCCGGCGCCATCGCCGACCTCGAGGGTGGGGCCGGCGCCGTGGTGACCGCGACCGGGATGGCAGCGGTGACGCTCGTGCTCCAGCTCGTTCCCTCCGGAGGCCGGGTGGTGGCACCGCACGATTGTTACGGCGGCACGCACCGGCTCCTGGCGGCGTTCGCGCGGCGCGGGCTCATCGATGTGGCCTTCGTGGACCAGCGGGATCTCACGGCAGTCGAGCGCGCGCTCGCCGTGCCGACCCGGCTCCTCTGGATCGAATCGCCGAGCAACCCCCTGCTCCGCCTCACCGACATCGCCGCCGTGGCCCGCCTCGGCCGGGCCGCGGGCGCCCTCGTGGCCGCGGACAACACCTTCCTGTCCCCGGCGCTCCAGCGGCCGCTCGCGCTCGGCGCCGACATCGTGGTCCATTCGACCACCAAGTACCTGAACGGACACAGCGACGTGGTGGGCGGCGCCGTCGTGGCGCGGGACACGACGCTGCACCAGGAGCTGGCCTGGTGGGCCAACTGCCTCGGCGTGTCGGGTGCGCCGTTCGACAGCTTCCTCACCCTCCGCGGTCTCCGGACGCTGCACGTCCGGATCCGGCAGCACGTCGAGAACGCGCAGGCCGTCGCGGCCCTGCTTCTGGAGCACCCGGCGGTCGGCCAGGTCCATTACCCCGGCATCGGCGCGATGGTGAGCTTCACCCTCAAGCGGGGCGTGCGAGCGGTGGCGGCGTTCCTGGACGGGCTCGAGCACTTCACCCTCGCTGAGTCGCTCGGCGGGGTGGAATCTCTCGTGGCGCACCCTGCCACGATGACGCACGCATCGATGGACGCTGAGACGAGGGCCCACGCCGGGATCGGGGACGACCTGCTCCGGCTCTCGATCGGCATCGAGGCGGCGGAGGACCTCGTCGCCGACCTGCGCGCGGCGCTCGACCGGGTGGCGGCACGATGACCGACCGGATCCCCGTCGCCGTCCTCGGCGCGACCGGGCTGGTCGGCCAGGAGATCGTTCGCCTTCTCGGGGACCACCCCTGGTTCGACCTCGTGGCCGTTGGAGCATCGGATCGATCGGTCGGGCGGCGGTACGGAGACGCGCGACACCACGAGACCCACGACCCACGACCCGCGACCCGCGACCTCATCGTCTCCCCCTGCACCCCCGACGGCATCGACGCGCCGATCGTCTTCTCCGCGCTCGACAGCGGCGTGGCCGGCGAGGTCGAGGAGGCGTTCGCGGCGGCGGGGGCGCTCGTCGTCAGCAATGCGCGGAACCATCGCCTGGACGACGACGTCCCCCTTCTCATCCCGGAGGTCAACGCCGCCCACCTTGCCCTGGTCGAGCGGCAGCGGGCCGGTCGGCGCTGGGACGGCGCCATCGTCACCAACCCGAACTGCTCCACGTCGGTCATCGCCCTGACGCTGGCGCCTCTCCACCAGGCGTTCAGCCTCAGGGAGTATTGGGTGACGACCCTGCAGGCGGTGTCGGGCGCGGGGTATCCGGGCGTCGCCTCGCTCGACATCCTGGGCAACGTGGTGCCCTGGATCGACGGCGAGGAGGAGAAGATCTCCGTCGAAAGCCGCCGGATCCTCGGTACCTTCGACCAGGGCGCGGTGTGCCCGGCCGACTTCGGAGTGAGCGCCCAGGTGACCCGGGTGCCGGTGGAGCACGGCCACACCGCGTGCGTCGCCGCCCGGTTCGAGCGGCCGGTCACAGCCGCGGAGGCCGAGGCGGCGCTCCGGGCGTGGCGGCCGTCGATCGGCCA
>DASYXP010000059.1:0-2143 GCA_035934835.1 Gemmatimonadales bacterium
GCCACCGGCGTCACACCGTTCCCCCGCCCGGTGCCCGACGCCCGGTGGCAGGCGGCGCCGGTCGACCTGGCCCCGGTGGCCGAGGGGACGAAGGCCTACCAGTGGAATCTGGTGACGGGGCTCTCCCGGCGCATCGTTCCCGGCCAGCCCGGCGGCGCCTACACCGTCACGGGCCTCTCGCACGATGAAGGCAGCAAGGTGGCCTACAGCTCCGGCGTGCACCAGCGGAGCTCGGCGATGCGGAGCCGGAAGCTCGCAGTACTCCAATCGATGCTCACGCCGCCCGTCCCCTACGGCGACCCCGAGGGCGACCTCCTCATCGTCGGCTGGGGAAGCACCAAGGGCGCCATCGAGGAGGCGGTGGATCGCGCCCGCGCCGAGGGGCTCAAGGTCTCGGCCCTCCACCTCCGGTTCCTTTCGCCGCTCGAGCCGGGGCTCAAGGGGATCTTCGGGAAGTTCGGGAAGGTGTGCACCGTGGAGATGAACTACAGCGACGAGCCGGGAGAACCCTTCATCACCGAGGAGTCGCGCCGGCGGGGCCAGCTCGCGTGGATCCTCCGGGCCACCACGCTCGTCGACGTCGATTGCTGGACCCGCGTGCCCGGGGAGCCGCTCCGTCCCGGGGCCATCCTCGACGCGATCCGCGCGCGGCTGCCGCGGGGAGGTGCCAAGTGACCGTCGCCTGCGGCTTCCTGCCGGTCCTCGAACCGGAGCAGGAAGAGGTCCCGTACGAACTGAGCGACTACGAAGGCGCCCGCGCGCGCTGGTGCCCCGGCTGCGGCGACCACTCGATCCTGACCGCCGTGGAAAAGCTCCTGACCGCCGAGCAGCTCACACCGGAGCAGACGGTGTTCGTGTCGGGCATCGGGTGCTCGAGCCGGTTCCCGCACTACCTCAAGACGTACGGCTTCCACGGCATCCACGGCCGGGCGCTGCCGGTGGCCACGGGGATCCGGCTCACCCGCCCCGACCTGACGGTCTTCGTGGTGATGGGCGATGGCGACTGCACCTCCATCGGGGCGGCGCACTGGGTGCACGCGCTCCGGTACAACCTCGACCTGACGGTCCTGCTCCTCGACAACGGGATCTACGCCCTTACCAAGAAGCAGACCTCGCCCACGACGCCGCAGGGATTCCCCACCAACACCCAGCCGGGAGGCAGCTGGCTCCCGGCGCTCAACCCGCTCTCGGTGGCCCTCGGCGTCACCAACGCGTCGTTCGTGGCGCAGACCGCCGAGTGGATCCCGGCGCACCTCGCCGCGACGCTCCAGGCCGCCTACCACCACAAGGGGCTGAGCTTCGTCCGGATCCTGCAGCGCTGCCCGGTCTACTCGCCGGAGGTGTACCAGGAGGCGGTCCGGGACCCGGCACGGATCGGCCTCCTGACCCACGACAGCGGGATCTCGGCGCCCGGTCTTGAAAAGGTGTACCAGACCCGCGTGGCGCACGACCCCTCCGACCTGGCCGCGGCGCGGCGGATCGCCGATTCCACCGAGCACATCCACCTGGGCCTCCTCTTCCGCGACCCCTCGCGCCCCCGCTACGAGGAGCTCCGCCGGGTGCCGCCAAAGACCCCGGAGGAGCGCCTGTCCCTCATCGGCACGGAGCTCGACCGCTATGCCGTCTGATCCGCGCTTCGGCCCCGCCCTCGCGGCGATGGCGCGGCCCATCGCCGAGTTCCGGGCCCTCATCCACGGGGCGCTCGAGCAGGCCGAGGCGTTCACCGCCGCCGACGCGGCCGACGCGAAGGCGCGGGCGGCGCTCGCGGCCGTGGAACTCGGGCCCTTTGCCGCCGGCCGCATCGACCCGGCGCGCTTTGCCGCGGTCTTCCCCCCGGTGCCGCCGGTCAGCGCCGCCGCGCGCGAGGCGCTCGCGCGGGCCGTCGCCACGCTCCGCGCTGTCGTCGACCGGGGGGACGATGCGTTCGTCATCGACCTCCCGAAGGGCGCGCGCCTGGGCCCCGCGGTGGACCGCGCGCTGGCCGACCTGGGCCGGGCATTCGGCGCCGTGATGCTGGCCGAGGCGGTCCGCGGCGGCCGCTACGACGCCGCGCTCCACGACGCGCTCCTCGACCCGATCGAGTTCCGCGCCTGGAGCAAGTCGGCCCGGCGCTACGCGCCGCCGCTCCTCGTGTCGCTCGATG
>DASYXP010000069.1:0-1842 GCA_035934835.1 Gemmatimonadales bacterium
CGGCGCCGCGCCACCAGCACGATCTCGTTGAGGCCGGGAGCGGGGGCGCCCTTGGGCAAGGGATACCCCGCCCGCGTGCTCATCAGCAGGCGGCGCCAGGGATTGGTGGTGAGGAGGAGCATCGTCGGTCGATGGGTGCGAGGGTGAGTAGGGCGCGTAGCGCGTGACGGAGTGAAGGTGCCGCGGGGGTGTGACAACGGGCCGGGCAAGCCCCCCCTCTCCGTCCGTCAGGATGGAGAGGGGGCCGGGGGGTGAGGCTTGGGCAGCGATGGCGAGGGGGTCGGGGTGAGGCCGGTCCAGAATGTCAGCACACGGGGTCCCGCGCGCCAGCAAAACCTTCCCGAGCGGATGCGAGGGACCTGCTCCGCGGATCCGGTGGTCTGCAAGCGACCCACCGTGCAGGCTGGGTAGGTCCCTCGCTCCGCTCGGGAAGGTTCCCCGCTCAACACCGCTCTCCATGCGCCCCACGCGGCTGTTCACGCGCCCCACGCGATAGTTCACGCGCCTTCCCCGCCCACCCGCACGTCCGACCGACTATCTTCCCTTCGCCATCCCTCTGGACCGATCGCGGCGCCGACCGATCCCTGCCGAAGCCGAATGCCGGCCTCGCCATGTTGGCGGACATCGGATCCCCGCAGTGCCGGTCTCCTTCCCCAGTAGTGCCAGTAAGCTGGTCCCGTGGCTCTCGCTCGTCCGCTCGCTCCATCCTCGGCCCCGCACGCGTGGTCCACCGCGCGCAGTGTCGAGCAGCAACCCCGCACCCCGGCACTCCGGCAGGTGGCCCTCCTCGGCAACCACCTCCCCCGCAAGTGCGGCATCGCGACCTTCACCACCGACCTGGGCGCCGCGATCAGCGACGAGTTCCCCGCCCTCGACTGCCTGGTCGTGGCGATGAACGACGCCGGCCCCCGCCACGCCTACCCGCCGATGGTGCGCTTCGAGATCGAGGAGAACGACGTCGCCTCCTACCGCCGCGCGGTGGACTACCTCAACGTCTCCACGGTGGACGCGGTCTCGCTGCAGCACGAGTACGGGATCTTCGGCGGAAAGGCGGGCGCCCTCATCCTCCCGCTCCTGGCCGAGCTCCGGATGCCGATCGTCACCACCCTGCACACCATCCTGGCCGACCCCGACCCCGGCCAGCGGCGGGTGATGGACGAGATCTGCCGGCTCTCCGAGCGCCTGGTGGTGATGAGCCGCCACAGCGCCACGCTCCTCACGCAGGTGCACGGCGTCGATCCCGGGAAGATCGACGTCATCCCCCACGGGATCCCCGAGGTGATGTTCGCCGAGGGCGACAAGGACCGCCTCGGCGTCGCCGGGAAGTCGGTCATCCTCACGTTCGGCCTCCTCTCGCCGGACAAGGGGATCGAGCACGTCATCGACGCCCTCCCCGCCATCCTCGCGGACCACCCCGACACGGTCTACATCGTCCTCGGCGCCACCCACCCCCACGTGCTGGAAGGGTCGGGAGAGAGCTACCGCCTGATGCTCGAGGCCCGGGCCCAGCGCCTGGGCGTCGACGCCAGCATCATCTTCCACAACCGGTTCGTGAGCCAGGCGGAACTGGGGGAGTTCCTCTCCGCCGCCGACATCTACGTGACGCCGTACCTGAACCCGGAACAGAGCACCTCCGGCACCCTGGCCTACGCCGTGGGCGCCGGGAAGGCGGTCATCTCGACCCCGTACCGCTACGCCACCGAGCTCCTGGCGGAGGGGCGCGGGATCCTGGTCCCGTGGCGCGATGCGGGTGCGATCGCCCGGGAGGTCACCGGGCTTCTCGACGACCCGCGCCGGACCGCCACGATGCGCCACCGCGCCTCGGAGCACGGCCGCGGGATG
>DASYXP010000074.1:0-3570 GCA_035934835.1 Gemmatimonadales bacterium
CATCACCCGGAGGGATCGATGGAGTACACCGGCAAGGAGGATCACGGTATCTCGCTCTCAGAGGCCGCGAAGATGACGTCGGCGCACCGTGCGGCCGCCGGCCCCGACGGAGTGACCGCGCATTTCGTAGGACGCGACGCCGTGGACGGGATCCTCAAGCAGCCGGGGTGTGTCGGTCTGCGTTTCTATCACGCTCTGCATCCGAAGGGGCACCACACGCTGGTGGCCGTGGGCGTGGACACGGCAGGCAACGACCTGCATCACGGGCCGATCTGCGAGCAGTTCTGGCCCTGTCCGCCGTACTGTTCGTCGGCCAATCCCTTGAACAGCTGAGCGCGAGCGTGATCTACTGGATGCCGGATATTGGCATGGCGACGGAGGGAGTGGCCGTGGCCGCGGCCCTCTCGGTGCCGCGACCGCGACCCCTGACGATCAACCTCCTGGCGGTGTTCTTTGCATTGTCGCTGACCGAAGACCTGGCCGGCGGCTGGTGGATCTCCCTGCATGGCAACAACCTCTGGCTCGAGTACTTCGAAGGCCCCCTCAACGCCGCTCTGGTGCTCTGGAGCTTCGTGCCGTGGCAGCGCAGCGGGACGATCCGCCTGGCCATCCGCATATCGGTGGTGTTGTATGCCGTGGCGTGCGTCGCCCTGATCCTGACGGCCGAACGCCCGACCGAGTTCGGGACGTACAGCTATCCGATCCAATCCCTCCTCATCCTCGGGGCGTCCGCATACACGCTGGTCACGCGGGCTCGCACCACGGACGAGCCGCTGGTGCGCCAGGACTGGTTCTGGATCTGCATCGGCTGGTGCATCGGACACCTGTTCACGCTGGCGAGCTATCCGATCCTCAACAGCTTCCTCCGCGCCGGCGACATGCATGCGCTGACCGTCGCCACCGGGGTCCGCATCGGCGCATTCGGCATCGGCATCCTCTGCGTCGCGGTCGGATTCCGCGCCGCCGCGCGATCGGCCGGTCGGACTGCTCCCGTTCCCGCGTGACCTTGACCCTCCCTTCTCACTGATATGCATCCGCTCGCGGAGACATCCGGCGCGCTGGTCTGGTTCTTCGTGGTGACGGCGACCGCCGGCACGATCCTCATCGTCGCGATCGTGGCCTCCATCCTGATCCAGCAGCGCCGATACCTCACCGCCACCCGGGCATTGAGCGGGCGCCTCCTCACGGCCCACGAGGAGGAGCGCGCCCGCGTCGCCCGGGAACTGCACGACGACCTGATCCAGCGGGTGGCGGTCCTCGCGAGCCAGATCAACCTCTGGGAAGGGATGGCGCCGGCAGGCGGCGCCGAGCGGGCGCACATCGGGGAGCTGCGGAGTGCGCTCCGGGAGCTGGGCGACGAGATCCGCGGGCTGGCCCACCGGATGCACCCGTCGGTCCTCGACCGGCTCGGCCTCGCCCCCGCGCTGACGCAGCTCGCCGACGAGGTGCAGACCCACGACGGGCTCGACGTGACCCTCGACCTGGCGGACGCCCCGGCGGTCGGCGCTGAGGTGGCGCTCACCTTCTATCGCGTGGCGCAGGAATCGCTGCGGAACGTCGTGCGGCACGCCGGGGCCCGCGAGGCGGCCATCGCGCTCCACCCCGCCGACGGGGGCGCGCGGCTCGAGGTGCGGGACCTGGGGCGCGGCTTCGACACGTCGGGCACGAGTGGCGGGATCGGACTCACCTCGATGGCCGAACGGATGCGGCTCGTGGGCGGGCGCCTTGCGGTGACCTCGTCCGCCGGCGAGGGGACGCGGGTGTCGGCCTGGGCGCCGGTCGGAGTTGCGGGAGACGGAAAGAAGGGGGAGGTTTAGGGGGCGTAAAACGTAAGACGTGAGAGGTAAGAGGTAAGAGGTGAGAGGTAAGAGGTAAGAGGTGAGAGGTGAGAGGTTTGCTGCAGATGGAGAAGGTGCGCGTCGCACGAATTCGTCTCCCGTCTCACGACCCAAGACCCAAGACCCACGACTCACGTCGCACGACTTACGCCTCACGACCCCGGAGCCCTGACACCTGAGCCGCAAGCGCGCCGCTGCCCGACCGAAGATCCTCATCGCCGACGACCACTCCGTCGTCTGCGAGGGGCTGCGCCTGGTCCTCGAGCCGGCGCACGACGTGGTCGGGATGGTGCACGACGGCCGCGAGGTCATGGGCGCGGTGGCGGAGCTCGCCCCCGACCTCGTGCTCCTCGACCTCTCACTCCCCGGCAGGAACGGGCTCGAGGTCGCGCGCGAGCTCAACGACGCCGACCCGCCGGTCCGGACGCTCATCCTCACGATGCACAACGACGCGGTATTCGCGATCGAGGCGCTGGCGGCGGGCGCCGCGGGGTTCATGCTCAAGCAGGCGTCGAGCCGGGAGCTCACCCAGGCCATCGCGAGCGTCGTGTCGGGCGGCACCTACGTGGACCCGATGATCGCCCAGAAGATCGACGCCGGCGAGACCGAAGGGAGCGCCACCCGCGACGGCGAGCTTCTCCTCACCTACCGCCAGCGCGAGGTGCTCCGGCAGATCGCCCTCGGCCGCTCCAACGCCGAGATCGCCATCGAGCTCGGCATCACCGTCAAGGCCGTGGAGTTCCACCGGAGCCGGATCAGGCGGGCGCTCGGCGTTACCACCTCCGCCGCGATGATCAGCGTGGCTGTTTCGCGCGGCCTGGCGCGGCCCTGACTATATTATCCCACCCCTGTAGCCCACCCCCGACGACACGCAGATGCTTCTGATGGACCGAGAGAACCTCCTGGCCCGGGGGTGGTCGCACGTCGTGAGCGACACCGACGACCTGGCCGAGCTGGAGGAGCTCCGGGTGCGGGTCGGGGCGCCGCCCCGCGCCCTGCAATTCGGCGACGGCCACCGCCCGCACCTCGACCTCAAGCTCGAGCCGCGGGAACGAGCCCTGGCCGACCCGGAGGTGCGGGTCTTCGACCGGACCCGGGACCTCCTCCGTCACCTGCATGCGCTCACCGGGCACCCGAAAGACCGCTCGCGATGAACCGCTTCCGCATCCTGATCGCCGACGACCATCTCCTCTTCTGCGACGGGCTCCGCAAGATCCTCGAGCCGGACCACCACGTGGTGGGCACCGTGCACGACGGGCTCGACGTGGTGCCCGCGATCCTGTCCCTCGAGCCCGACCTCGTGCTCCTCGACCTCTCCCTCCCCGGCCGCAACGGGATCGAGATCGCCCGCCAGGCACGCGACCTCGGGCTCGCGGCCAAGGTCCTCGTCCTCACGATGCACAACGACACCGTCTTCGCCGTCGAGGCGCTTCGGGCCGGCGCCGCGGGGTTCATGCTCAAGGAGGCGTCGGGCGAGGAACTGCTCCACGCCATCGACGAGGTGATGGACGGCCGGACGTACCTGGATACGGAACTGCGCCGGCTGGCGGGGATGTAAGAGGTAAGAGGTGAGACGTAAGAGGTGAGAGGTAAGAGGTAAGCGGGCTGCCCGTCGAGAGCCCCGGCCGGCGCCCGTACACCGTTGACCGTTCACGGTTCACCGTTCACCCCCTACAGCATCCCCCGCCGCTTGAGCTGGCGGTACCGCTCCACCACCGCGTGGGCGGCGCCT
>DASYXP010000082.1:0-5947 GCA_035934835.1 Gemmatimonadales bacterium
GGCGTCGGTGAGCGCCGAGATCGGCGCCCGGCGCCCGAGCCGCCACGCGTCGCCAAGGAGCTGCTGCTGGAATGCCGCGACGTCGGGCATCTTGAAGTCGGGCGCGCTGGCCGAGAGCGCCTCGGCGACGAACGCGGCCGCCGTGGGACCGCCGATGCGACAGAGTGCGGTCGCCGCTTCGAGCGCGGCATCCTGGCCGATCGCCTGGGGCCCGGTGAGCCACGCGATGAGGGGCGCCACAGCGGACGTGTCACGGATGAGGCCGAGGGCGAACGCCGCCTCGGCGTCGTAGGTGGAATCGGGCCGGGCCAGGTACTCGGCCACGAGGGGCACGCCCTGAGGATCGCCGATGCGGCCCACCGCCCGCAGCGCGTACTGCTGCACCACCGAGTCGGGAGACCGGAGCGCCGTGGCGAAGAGGGCGCCGTCGAACCGCCGCGCGTCCTCGGCCGCGAGGATCGGCGCCAGCGCCTCGACCGTGGCGGCGTTCTGCGCCGCGAGCCGGGTGGTGGGCAGGACTGCGAAGAAGGACAGGGCGCCAATGACACAGGAGCGGGATCGTGGATGCATGGGCTCTCAGAAGAGTCGAACGGGATCCGGAACGACCCGGAGGGCAGCCGCCACCTCGGCCGGCAGCCGGGCGAGCGCGAAGTCGGCGTCGAGGCAGAGGAGCGAGGTCGTGGCCGTGACCAGGAGCTCCCCAGATCCGGCGTGCTCCACGGCATACCCGAACCCCACCCGCCGGGTGGACACCTCGCGGACCCAGCACCGCACCTGGATCGGGTCATCGTACCGCGCCGGGCGCCGATAGCGGAGCTGGGCCTCGCTCACCGCCAGCCGGTATCCCGCCTCCTCCATGCCACGGTAGCTCATCCCCGCGAGCCGCAGGTGCTCGGTGCGGGCGACGTCGAGCCAGACGAGGTACCGGGCGTGGTATACCACGCCCATCTGGTCGGTCTCGGAGTAGTTGACCCGATGGCTGGTGACGGAGACGTCGGGAGCGGGGGTGGGTTTCACACGGGGTCGTTGGTCATTGGTCGTTGGTCATTGGTCGTGGGCCGTGGGTCGTGGGTCGTGGGTCGTGGGTCGTGGGTCGTGGCGACGCAAGTTAACGCCGCGGTAGCGGCGTGCCACACCAGCTTGCGGCAAGGGTCGGGCGCTCCCTACGTTTCACGATGCTCGGACAACAGCTGGTCATCGTGGGCGATGCGCATCTCGGCGCCTGTCCCAAGGACGTCGAGGAGGCCTTCCTCGACTTTCTGTCCACCGCCCACCAGCAGGGCGACTGCCTCCTCCTCAACGGCGACATCTTCGACTTCTGGATGGGGTGGAAGCGGGTCATCCCTCGCCACCAGATCCGGACGATCGCGGCGCTCGCCGAGGTGGCGCGCCGGATGCCGACGGTGATGACGGGGGGAAATCACGACCGCTGGGGGGGCACCTTCTGGGACGAGGAGCTCCACATCCGCTTTGAGCCGCTCCAGCTCACCTTCGACGTGGGCACCCGGCGGGCGCTCGCCATCCACGGTGACGGGATCACCGAGCGGAGTGCCTGGGCCCGCGTGATGTTCCACATCACCCGCCAGCCTCTCGCCATCTGGACGTTCAAGAAGATGCACCCCGACTTCGCGTTCCGGATCGTGGACCGGATGGTGTCCAACTGGGGGAGCGAGCACGTCGATCCGTCGGTGTTCGACCGCGCATCCGAGCGGCAGCAGGCGTGGGCCGAACGGGAGCTGCGGCGCGATGGAGGGCTGGGCTACGTGATCATGGGGCACACGCACCGGGCCCGCACGGCCGAAGTGGCGCCGGGCCGGTGGTACGTGAATCCGGGCGCGTGGCTCGACGGGCTCCGCTACGGCGTGGTGACTGCCCGCGGCCCCGAACTGAAGGCGTTCCGGTAGGCCCCTACCCCAGCCGCACCACGTCCGCCCCACCCAGCCGCTCGCCGATGAAGCGGGCGCCGACCTGCCGGAATCGCGTCTCGTCGTCGCTCACGGCGAAGCGATGCGTGGCCGCGTGGCCGGCCGGCGCGGTGAGCCCTTCCTGCTCCAGGACCCTCCGCGCCTCCAGCGCCGTCTCGTCGGCGCTGTCGATCAGCGCCACGCTCGGCCCCATCACACGCCCGAGCAGCGGCTTGAGGAGCGGATAGTGGGTGCAGCCGAGCACCAGCGCGTCGACCTGGGCGGCGACGAGCGGCGCCAGGTATTCGCGGGCCACCAGTTCGGTGGCGGGGTGGTCGAACCACCCTTCCTCCACCAGCGGCACGAAGAGGGGACACGCCACCTGCCGGACATCGGTGCCGGGACGCCGGGCCTGGATGGCCCGGGCATAGGCGCCGCTCGCCACCGTGCCGGCGGTGCCGATGACGCCGATGGGCCCGCCCCGGGTGGCGCGCACCGCCGCGGACGCGCCGGGCTCGATGACGCCGATGACCGGGACCGGCGCCGCGGCCCGAAGCGCGTCGAGCGCGTGCGCCGTGCTGGTGTTGCAGGCCACGACCACCGCCTTGACGCCCTGGTCAAGGAGCCAATGGAGGATCTCGAGCGAATAGCGCCGCACCGTCTCGGGGGACTTGGGGCCGTAGGGCACGCGTGCGGTATCGCCGAAGTAGACCGTGGACTCGCGCGGCAACGCTTCGTAGATGGCCCGGGTGACGGTGAGCCCGCCGATGCCGGAGTCGAAGATGCCGATGGGGCCGGAGTGCATCAGCGCACCGGCGGCAGCGGAATGGACCCGCCGACGCCGTGCGGCAGCGCCTGAAGGCGGAGGTCGGGCGGGAAATCCCAGAGGTGGGCCGACACGTACGCCTCGAGACCGGAAAAGAGGTGATTGAACACCAGGAGCACGAGCCAGTCCTGCCGCTCCTGCTCCTTGGCGGGGATGTTCGGCGAGTGGATGTTCTCGTAGTAGGCGAGCTCGTGGCTCGTTTTGATGGTCATCCCGAGCGTCACCCCTTCCCACGCGACCATGATGCCGCCGGTGAGCTTCCGCCCCAGGGTGGCCTGTCCCCAGCCCGGCACCGCAAGCGAGCGGAAGAACGCGCCCATCGGCGTGATCGGCGGATTGAGGAGCAGTGAGTCCGGCGCCACCGGCCTGGTGTGCGCCGTCGAATCCGTCGCCGCGGGCCGCGCCTGATCAGGCGCAGTGGACCGGACCGCCGCGGTGTCCGGCTGCTGCGCCACGAGCGGGCCCGCCCGCATGACGCAGCACGCGAGCAGCACCGCCCGGCCGGGCCAACGGGACACGCTCATCGGGACAGCTCGCGGAGCCGGCCCACGAACGCATCGACGTCGGCCTCGGTGGTGTCCCACGAGCACATCCAGCGCACCTCGCTCGTCCCGTCGGTCCCCTGGCGCCAGACGTAGAAGGGGAACGCCTCGCGGAGCGGGGCGATGACCCGGTCCGGCAACCGGGCGAAGACGCCGTTGGCCTCGACCGACTGGGTCACGGTCACGCCATTCACTTCCCGTGCGCTGGCGGCGAGCCGCTGCGCCATCGCATTGGCGTGCTCGGCACTCCGGCGCCAGAGCCCGCCGGTGAAGAGCGCCTCGAACTGCGCGGCGAGGTAGCGATGCTTCGACGCGAGCTGCATCCCCTGCTTTCGCAGGTACCGGAACCCCTCCGCCTGCGCCGGGTCGAAGAAGACCACCGCTTCGGCGCCGAGGAGGCCGTTCTTGGTCCCGCCCAGCGAAAGGGCGTCGACGCCCACGTCGCGGGTGATCGCGCCGAGGCCCACGCCGAGCGACACCGCCGCATTGGCAAGGCGGGCGCCGTCGACATGGACCCGCAGGCCCTCGCGGTGGGCCCAGTCGCAGAGGGCGCGCAGTTCCTCGATCCGGTAGACGGTGCCGCGTTCGGTGGACTGGGTGAGCGCGAGCACATCAGGCTGGACGTGGTGCTCCACCCCGCGGCCTGCGAGGAGCGACGGGAGCTGCTCGAGCCGGAGCTTGCCGTCGGGGGTCGGAAGGTCGATCAGCTTGACGCCGAGGTGGCGTTCGGGGGCGCCGGTCTCGTCCTGGTCGATGTGGGCGTCGGCGGAGCAGATGACGGCGCCGTACCGGCGGGTGAGCGCGGTGAGGCCGAGCACGTTCGCCGCGGTCCCTGCGAAGACGAAGAAGACCCGGGAGTCGCCGCCGAGTTCGGCGCGGATCAGCTCCGTGGCGCGCTCGGTCCAGGGATCGGCGCCGTAGGCGACGGCGTGCCCCTCGTTCGCGCGCGCCAGCGCCGCGAGGACCTCCGGATGGGCCGGCGCGGCGTTGTCGCTCGCGAAGAAACGGGACGGCATGGCAGGAAGAGTAAAGAGTGAAGAGTGAAGAGTGAAGAGCGATGTGGAGGGCGAAGAGGCACTGTCACGTGCACGCGGCGATCCCCTTCACCTCACACTGATCACTTTTCCCTCTCCACTTTTCAGCGGCGGCCGATCAGCACCGGCAGGCTCCCGGGAACGACGCGGAACTCGACCTCGCGCGCGCCGGGGGCGCGGATCTCGCCGTCGAGGTGCAGGCGGAGCGGCTGGTCGGGCGACCGGATGGTGACGCCGGCGACGCGGCGGAGGCGTACCTGGCGGAAGCGGCCATGCCCGCCCCAGAAGAGCGTCGGGATGAGGGCCAGGAGGCGCGCCATCCCGAGTTCTGATACGGCGCAGAGATCGAGCTGGCCGTCGTCCGGGAGCGCATCGGGCGTGAGCCGGAACGAGCCACCCTCCACCTTCCCGTTGCCGAGCACCACTGCGGTCCATCGCCCTGACCAGCGTTCGCCGGCCGCCGCCACCTCCAGCTCGACCGGCCGGAACCGGCTCAGCGTGCGCAGCAATGCGAGCGCGTAGGCCGCGGTCCCCCGCAGCCGCTTGACGGTGCGGAGCTCGTGGGCCACCTCGGCGTCAAGGCCCACGCCGGCGCTGTTGACGAAGCGCTCCCCCCACGCCTCGCCGGTGTCGAGGAGGGCGGGAACGCCCGCGGCGAGCCGGCGGACCGCCTCTTCGGGTCGGCAGCGGGAGGTGCCGACGAGCTTGGCGAAGTCGTTCCCGGTGCCGCACGGAATGACGCCGATCCTGGGCGGTGCGGATGTCGCGCCGACGAGGCCGTTGGCCGCCTCGTGGACGGTGCCGTCGCCGCCCAGGACCAGGAGGAGGTCGATGCCCGTGGCCGCCGCCTCCCGTGCCAGGCGCACGCCATCGCCGGGCCCCCGGGTCTCGAGGAGCTCGATGCGGGGCCAGTGGGCGGCGGCGGCGCGCAGGGCCCGGTCGCGGAGCTTCGGGGCGAGACCCCGCCCCGCGGTGGGATTATAGAGGAGGGCGGTGGGCATTCTTGGGTGTGAACCCTGAACGGTGAACAGTGAACGGCGCAGTTCCGAGGCCAGCCCCACCCCGTTCACCGTTGACCGTTCACCGCTTACTGACCCGCACGGGAACGTGTGGGAATCGAACCCACCGGAGCCGCCTGAGGCACCTCCGTCGCGGTTTTGAAGACCGGCCGGGTCACCAGACCCGATGCGTCCCCTTCTTCGCGGTGAACGGTGAACGGACAACGGTGAACGGGATGCGCAGGGCACCGATCCCCGTTCACTATAGACCGTTCCCCATTCACTTCGCTGCAACGACCTCGATCTCGACCCGTGCGCCTCTGGGCAACCCCGCCACGGCCACCGTCGAGCGGGCCGGCCGGTGGTCTCCGAAGTGCCGGGCGTAGACCTCGTTCATCGCGGCGAAGTCGGCCATGTCGACCAGGAACACGGTCGTCTTGACCACGCGCTGCAGGCTCGAACCGCCGGCCGCGAGCACCGCCGCGAGGTTCTGCAGGGCGCGCTCGGTCTGTTCCTTGACGCCGCCGGCGACGAGCTCCGTGGTGGCGGGATCGAGCGCCACCTGGCCGGCGGTGTAAATGAAGCCGTGGGCCACCGTGGCCTGGCTGTAGGGGCCGATGGCCTTCGGCGCGTCGGGAGTGGC
>DASYXP010000100.1:0-5161 GCA_035934835.1 Gemmatimonadales bacterium
CCCGGCGCACGCAGCCCGGCCCGAAGCGTCTCGAGGGAGATCCCGGGGGCGGCCGGCTCGGCGCGATGGCGCGCCTCGACGGCGGCGCCGACGCTCCGTTGCAGCCCGAGGAGTCGATCCCCGGCGACCAGGTGCCCCCCCACGCGCCTGATCCCGGGAAGGCCCTTGGCGGCGCGCTCGGCTGCCGCGGGTGCGATGCCCGCGACGACCGGCAGCTCCACCAGCGGCAACCCGTCCACCCGCCGCCGGATGAGCGCCGCCAGAAGGGCTTCGTCGCCGATCGCGTCGCGCAGTTCCGCGGGCCGGCTCCGGGCGGGGGGACAGGGATCGAGCACGCGCCCGCCGCCCAGCGTGGCCACCGGGCTGAACGACCGCAGCACGATCCGGTCGCCACCCCGCGCCAGGAGCGGAGACTCGAGCGCCAGGCGAACCTCCCCGCTCCCACCCGGCTCGACCGGCGACGTGGTCACCACCCGGGCCATCACCTCCGCGGTCCCGAGATGGACCCGGACCCGGGTGCGCGGCGTGAGCGGCATCGATGCCGCCGCTTGAAGCTCGACCCAGGCGTCGAGCGCCGCCGTCGGGCGCCAGGGAAGTTCCGCGGTCACGGCCCACTCACCGCGTACGACCACATCCCGGTCGACGCCGGCCAGGCCGAGCGCCACCCGCGCCCCCGGGACGCTGCGCTCGGCGGCTGCGCCGTACATCTCGATCGACCGCACCCGCCCCTCCGCACCCGACGGCAGGAGCCGCACGGCATCGCCGATGGCCACGGCCCCGGACCACGCCGTGCCCGTGATGACCGTGCCGACCCCCGCCACCGAGAAGGAGCGGTCGACCGGCAGGCGGAAGGCGTCGGCTGCGCGAGACGGACGGGGGAACGCCACAAGGCGGTCCCGGAGCGCTGCGATCCCCTCCCCCGTCCGCGCGGAAACGACGGCCGGCTCACCGAATCGCACCGATGATCCGGCCAGGCGATCCCGCAGCTCGCCCAGGCGCCGGTCGAGCGTGGAGGGGTCGACCAGGTCTGCCTTGGTGAGCACCGCGATCCCGTCCTCGATCCCCAGCGCCTCGACCACGGCCAGGTGTTCGAGCGTCTGGGGCCGGATCCCGTCGTCGGCCGCGACGACGAGGAGCACCAGGTGCATCCCGGAGGCCCCGGCGATCATCGTCCGGACCAGGTCCTCGTGTCCGGGCACGTCGATCACGCCGGCGACCGCCCCACCCTCGAGCGGGAGCGGGGCGAAGTTGAGGTCGATGGTGATGCCGCGCCGCCGTTCCTCGGCCAGCCGATCGACCGTGCGGCCGGTGAGCGCCTCGACCAGCGCGGACTTGCCGTGGTCGATGTGGCCGGCGGTGCCGATGATCACGGGCGGGCCCAGCGGCGCTCGAGCCAGAACTCGAGCGCGGCGAGCGGCGCCCCCTCCCCCAGGTGCTCGCGGATCCACCGCGCCGCCAGCCGGCGGTGTGCCACGGCGTGCCGCTCGTCGAGCGCCGGAAGCTCCGAGCCCGCCCCGGCCAGCAGGCGCAGCTCGTCCAAGTCCGCCGTCGCCAGTTCTGTGGCCGACCGGCCGGGCGCGCACGCGGGGCACAGCACTCCGCCCTCGCGGAAGCTGAACCCGGTCTTCCCGGGGCCGAGCGGCGCCCCATCACGGGCGCAAGTGTCGAGCGCCGGCGCAAAGCCAAGGGCGCTCACCAGGCCCCAGAGGATCCGCATCGGCAGGACGCCGAGGACGAGGGGCGGCGCCAGCTCGAGCGCATCGAGCCCGTTGCGGAGGATGTCGAAGGCCTCGGGGTGCGGCACCGGCGGAGAGCAGCGGAGCATCACCTCGGCCAGGGCGTTGGCGGCAGCGAACCGGTCGAGGTCGGCGGCGAGGCCGGCACGGACGTGCTGCACGTCGAACGCCGTGAGGGTGTGGAGGTCGCGGCCCTCCTTGACCAGCAGGTGGGCCTGGCCCTCGCTCAGCAGCTGGAGCGCGGCCCCGAACCGTGAGCGAGGTCGGAGCGCGCCCTTCGCGATGGCACTCTGGACGCCGAGGTCGCGCGTCGCGAGGCGGACGACCTTGGAGGTCTCGCTGTAGCGGACCGTGGCGAGCACGATCGCCTGGGTCGCGACCGAGGCGCTCACGGCGCCGGGGGGATCGCCGAGATGAGTGCGCCGACACTGCATTCCCCGAGGCTCACCGAATCGCCGACGGTGAAGTCCGGGCGGATGATGTGGGCCCACCCCGGCTTGCCGCCGGAACAGGGGCCGGAGCTGATGGCGTATGTGAGCCCGTTGCCGTCGCTGACCACGCTGGCGTTGGAGGCGATCGTGATCCCCGACCCCGCGCCGCGCGTGACCGTACGGGTGTCGGTGGCGAAGGTCATCAGCCCCTCGGCATACGAGGCGATGAACAGGGTGTTCCCATCCGCCGCGACCGGCCCGGGGGCGTTCCCGAATCCGGAGAAGGTCGCCAATTCCTTGCGCTGCACCGGATCGACGATCGACAGTCCTCCTTCGCCCACACTGAATGAGCCGGTCCGGATCACGTAGAGCAGGCCGTCGGCGCCGACGGTCGCGAACTGCGCATTGCCCGGCAGTGCCAACCCGATCGAGTCCTGGACCGTGTTGGTGACCGGGTCGATGACGGAGATCCAGCTCGGTCCCGCCGGCGCGTAGGTCGAGTCGAGGTTCCCATTCAGCACGAACACCTTGCCACGGGTGAAGACGATGAACTGGGGATACACGCCGACCTTCACGGTCGCGGTGTCCCGCGTGACGTAGTTGACCCGGGTGACCGAATTCAGGTTCGGGTTGGCCACGTACGCGATCGAGTCATCCACGATGGCGACGCCGGTGGCCCCTGAGTTGGCGGGCAGGGCCACGTGGGTCACCGCCTGTGTCGCGAGGTCCACGATCGCCGCCGAGTTGTCGAAGCCCAGCGGAACGATGGCGATCCCGTTGTGCGCATCCACGCCGGTCGCCGTGGCGCTGATGCCGCCCAGGGGGATCGCGACGCCGGTGCCGGGCGCGTCGACCGGGATGACGCTCAGGGTGTTGGCGGTGCTGTTGACCGCGAGCAGCACCTCGGTGGCCGCCGGCAGGGGGGCGGTGGTATCCGCACACGCGGCCGCGAGGACGAGGGCGAAGGAAAGCACCCGCAGGTCGATCCGCATCATTGTGCACCATATGTAAGGGTGAACAGCACGCTGCGCCCGGGGAGCGGCATCCCCGCGACATATTCCGGGCGTCGGTCGGTCAGGTCCCGGACGTCGAGCCGGGCCATCAGGTCGTGCCAGAGCCGCCGCTCGACACCCGCGTCGAGGAGGCCGATGGCCGGAAGGTTCCAGTCGCCGTTGTCGTACTGCGGCCGCCGGCCGAGCCGCCGCCATTCCACGTCCACCCGCCAGGGCCCCGCGCGCCAGGCGGTGGAGGCGTGTTCGGTGTCGCGGGGACGGTAGGCCACCGGGTAATGTGGCGCGGCGGCGAAGTTGATGAAACTGAGCGCCGCTCCCGCCGTCACGCTCCAGGCCCGACCCGGCCGGAGTTCGAGCTCCAGCTCTCCGCCCCGGCGCACGACGTCGACGTTCTGGGGGCTCCAGACGAAGTTGGGCCCCGCCGACCACACGACGAGGTCGCGGACCTGGCCGGTGTATCCCCGGAGCGACAACGTGCCGGGGATCCCGATGAGCGTGCCTCCCTGGCGGAGGTCCGCCGAGAGCTCGAGCGTGACCCGTTCAGGGCGCAATCCGGGGTTGAGTGCGACGCCGACCCCTTCCCGGAAGAGCAGGTCGAAGGGCACGGGGGGCGTGACGCCATTGCCGACGCCGAACGAGAACGCCGTCCGTCCGCGCCGCCACTCCGCATCGAGCCGTCCGGTGACCGCCGGGCCGTGCCACCCCGACCACCCGTCCACCCGAACGATCGGCGACAGGCTCCAGGCACCGGAGCCGAGGTCTGCGCCGACGTGCGCCCCGGCGCGCCCGAATTCCGCGCCGGACTGGACGCCATTCCCGGTGAACCGGTCGTACCGTCCGTCGATGCCGAAATCAACGTTCCCCGACCAGGCACCGAGCTCCGCCGCCCGGCGGAGGCCCAGCGCGCCGCTGCCGCCGACGCTGGTCGTGGTGTCGTCATACCCGGTGCCGCGCGGCGGCGCCGACGGATCCCACGACCGGGCGCTGACCGCATCGCCGGTCAGGGACCAGGACACGCGGCCATCGTGACGGAGCGATGCGACCACCGAGCGGTCCGTGGCGCGCCCGGTCGTGGACGGGTTGGTGACGTTGCCGGGAAGCCCGCGATCGGCACCCGACACACGGAGCGTGGCGTCCACGGCACCGCGCGCCAGCAGGAGTGCGTCCCAGGTTCGGCCGCCCGCATTGGTCCGGAGCGCGGGCGCCCCCGACCGGTCGGACGACGGGAAGTCGTCGGCGAGGCGCTGCATTCCGGCCGAGAGGTCGACGCCGAGCACCGGAGCGCCCATCCGGGCACTCCAGGCGCCGAAGCTGCCGGCGGCGGTCGTCGCCGACGGTGCCGTGCGTGGGCGGGTCGAGATCTCGATCACGCCGGCGATCGCCCTGCCGCCGGACCGCGCGGTCTCCGCCCCCGGCACGACCACGACGCGCGCGACCTCGCTTACGGGGATGCGGCCTAGGTCGGCCCGGCCGGTGAGTGGGTCATTCAGCGTGATGCCGTCGAGCAGGACGAGCACCTCCTCCGGGGTGCTTCCCCGGAGCTGCGGCACGGCCGTGGCGCCATCGGTCCGCCGGACGGAGATCCCGGCCCACCCGTCGAGCGCCGCGCCAAGCTCGGTCCCGCGTGCGGCAAGCTCAGCGCCGCTCAGCACGGAAGCCCCGGCTGGAACTCCACCGATGGTGAGCGGCGCCACTTCGAACGCGGCCCCGCGCAGCTGCACCACGATCCGGCGTTCGAGGCCGGGCGTGATCTCGACGGCGGAGGTATCCGGCCGGAAGCCGATCCGCCGCACCACCACCAGGTGACGCCCCGCCGGCACGGCCGCCAGGCGGAATGCGCCCCGGTCATCGGAACGGGTCAGGAGGTCGGCCACCTGGATCTCGGCGTCGTCGACCGGCGCACCCCCGGTGGCCGCGACCACCTCCCCCGTGAGCGAGGCGGGTTGCTGGGCGGTCGCGGGCCACGCCAGCACGCCGGCCA
>DASYXP010000101.1:0-3985 GCA_035934835.1 Gemmatimonadales bacterium
CGGCCGGAGCGCCGTGTACCTGGCCCGCCCCGACCGCATCCCCCCCGAACGGATGGCCCCGCCCTACCCCCGGCCGCGCTGACGCGCGTCAGTGCGGATGGGAAAAGAACCGCCCCCAGCGGATGGCGGTGAGCGGCTTGAGCGGGCGCCAGCTCCGCATGTCGTAGCTGTAGTAGATGAACATCGGCGTGCCCCGCACGTTGGCGCGGGGAAGGAAGCCCCAGTACCGCCCGTCATACGAGCTGTCCCGGTTGTCCCCCATCACAAAGAGCGATTCGCGCGGCACCACGACCGGACCCCAGTCGTGGAGGTCGGGCGCGTACCCCGCCGTGTCGCGGCCGATGAGGTAGCGCACCTGCCAGCTGCGCATCTCGGCGCGGTAATAGGGGCCGGCGGTCTCGTCGGGTGAGAGGTTCTGGACGTACGGTTCGTCGAGCTTGGCGCCGTTGCGGATCACGACGCCGTGGACCATCTGCAGCGTATCGCCCGGGATGCCGATGAGGCGCTTGACCACCTTGAGCGGCTCGTTGGGCGAGTCGAAGACGACGATATCGCCCCGCCGCGGTTCGCGCACCTCGGGGAGCGTGGCATCGACGAACGGGATCTTGGCGCCGTAGATGAACTTGTTGACGAACAGGAAGTCGCCCTCGAGGAGGGTGTTCTCCATGCTCGGCGACGGGATGTGATAGGCCTCGATCACGAACGTGCGGAGCACCAGCCACACGATGAGCGCGAAGGCGATGGACTTGACCCAGTCCCAGAGCCAGGCGGAGACCGTCTGCGGTCCGGGCGGCGAGGGCGGGGCGGGCGGGGCGTCGGGCATCGATGGATGAGCGAGGGTGGCGGGGGCCGGGTGGGAGCGATCGGGCGCGGCGCCGTCAGGACGGCGTGCGGAAGAATCGGTCCCAGCGGATGGCGGTCAGGAAGGGGAGCGGCCGCCAGCTGCCCGAATCATAGCTGAAGTAGACGAGGGATGGACTCCCCTCGACGCTGTCGCGGGGCACGAGCCCCCAGTAGCGGCTGTCCATCGACTCGTCCCGGTTGTCGCCCAGCATCAGGTACCGCCCCGCGGGGATCACGATCGGGCCCCAGGTCTGGAGTCCGGGCCGGTACCCGGCCGGATCGACGCCAGGGACGTACGGCAGCTGCCAGGCGCGCATCTCCGCGCGGACCTCGGGCGTCTCCTCCCGGGCGGGGTCGTCATGCACCACGTACGGCTCCGCCAGCATCGCGCCGTTCCGCCAGACGATCCCGTCGCGCATCGCGACGGTGTCGCCGGGGCTCCCGATGACCCGCTTGACGACGTCGAGTCCGGGGGTGTCGACGGACCGGAACACCACGATGTCGCCGTCGTGCGGGTCGCGGAGGGCGGGGGTCCGCGCGTGGGTGAACGGGATGCGCGCGCCGAAGGTGAACTTGTTGACGAAGAGCCAGTCGCCGGTGAGGAGCGTGCGCTCCATGCTCCCCGAGGTGATCCGGAACGCCGCGAACCCGAAGGTGCGGAGCGCGAGCCACGCGACCAGCGCGAATGCCAGCGCCCTCCCCCACTCCCGCCAGGGAGGGCGCCGGGACGGGGCATTCACCGCGTCAGTTGACCCAGTCGGCGATGAACAGGTCGGTCTCGCCGGGCTTGGCGCCGTGGCGGTTCGACGCCCAGACCAGCTTGGAGCCGTCCTTGTTGAACATCGGGAACCCGTCGAACTGCGGGCTGGTGGTGATCCGCTCGAGGCCGGTGCCGTCGACGTTCACCACGAACAGGTCGAAGTCGGGACCCCGCGGATTCAGGTAGTTCGAGGCGAAGATGATCCGCTTGCCGTCGGGCAGGAAATAGGGCGCGAAGTTGGCGCCGCCCAGGTGGGTCACCTGGTGCGGGTCGCTGCCGTCGGCGTTGGCCACCCAGAGCTCCATCTGGAGCGGGCGCACCAGGTGGTGCGCGAGGAGCGTCCGGTAGTCCGCCGTGTCAGCGGCGGTGACCGGGTAGCCGGCGCGCCAGACGATCTTGGTCCCATCGGGGGAAAAGAACGCGCCGCCGTCGTAGCCCACGCGGTGGGTGATGCGGCGGACGTCGCTCCCGTCGACGTTCATGGTGTACAGCTCGAGGTCGCCGTCGCGGGTGCTGGTGAAGATGATCCGCTTCCCGTCCGGGGAGAGCGTCGACTCGGCGTTATAGTCGTCGTTGTTCGTGAGCTGACGAAGGTCGGAGCCGTCGCGCCGGGCGGTGAAGATCTCGTACGGGTTGAGCGCCCACGTGTAGCCGTGGGAACGGTCGGGCGGCGGCGGACAGGCGGTGTCGTGGGGCGCGGTGGAGCTGTATACCACCCGCGTGTCACCGGCATAGAAGTAGCCGCAGGTGGTCTTGCCCCAGCCGTTGGAGATCCGGCGCAGGTGCGAGCCGTCGATCTTCATCACGTATTCCTGGTCGCAGCCCTTGTCGAGCGAGGGCTGGCGCTGGAAGATCAGCCACTGGCCGTCGGCCGAGAAGTACGCCTCGGCGTTGTTGCCGCCGAAGGTCAGCTGCCGGATGTGCTTCAGGTGGGTCTCGCCCGGCTGGGGATCGACCCAGGTATGCGAGGCGGGGGTGGCTCCGGCGCAGGCAGAAACGAGCGCCGCGAGGACGAAGATGCGGGTCCGGATGGGGCCTCCTGGCCAGGGGGTTCGGGCGGTCGGCAGATAAGCTTAGAAGTGCCGCCGGCGGGCGACAACTGGGACGCCGAGGGCGGCCGCCTATGCCCGCAGCGCCTCGAGCACCTCGGCGGCGTGCCCCTTGGGCCGCACCTTCTCGAAGATCCGCGCCACCTTGCCCGCCGGGTCGACCAGGAACGTCGTCCGCAGGATCCCGAAGTACTTCCTCCCGTACATCGACTTCTGGCCCCATACCCCGTACGCCTCGGCGACGGCGTGATCGGTATCGGCAAGGAGTCGGAAGGGGAGCCGATACCTGGCCCGGAACTTCCCGTGCGACGCGACCCCGTCGGGGGAGACGCCGAGGACCACAGCACCGGTGCGGCGGACGGCGGCCCAGGCGTCACGGAACTCGCAGGCCTCTGTAGTGCAGCCGGTGGTGTCGTCCTTGGGGTAGAAGTAGAGGACGATCCACTTCCCCTTCAGGTCCTTGAGCGCCACCGTCGAGCCGTCATCGGCGGGGAGGGAGAATGCAGGGGCCTTGGCGCCGGGCTTGAGCATCGTCGTCGATCCTCGCTGAGCGGATCACCGCGGACGGGGAAGATGGGAACCGGGGCGATAGTGTGGGACCCCCCTTCGCTCCGCTCGGGGCACGCTCCGGCACGGAGTCCATGGAGAGGCACGGGGATGAGCGGGCGAACGGTGGTCCCACCGACGTCCTACGGCACCATCAGGCGCGGCGCATCGATGGGCGCGCGGACGCGGAAGAACGGATAGTCCTGGCCCGCGCGGAGCGCCCGATCGAGGAAGTTCCACTCCACGTATCCGTCCTCCGACGCCGGTTCGAGGAGGTACGCGGCGAGGACGCCGAGGGGCTGGCGGGTGGATACGACGTACCAGCCGGCGGCCGCGTCGAGCCCCGGGTGGCCGGCCCAGTGGCCCTCGAGCGAGACGGCCCGGTGTCCCTCGAAGACCACGGGCGTTGCGCTGAGGCTGTCGATCCGGAAGGTCTCGCCATCGCCGTGCCAGGGTGCGCCGAGCCGGCCGACGAGGATGCCCTGCCGCCGGAGGAGCGCCACGATATCCGAATACTGCGGCGGGAGGAGGTATGCCTCGGGGAGCGCCTCCTTCCGCGCCGGGGCGAACCGGTCGAAGACCGGCATCCGGATGGTCTTGAAGACGCCGGTGCGGGTGCGGCGGGCGTACGGGCCGCTGCCTTCGCCCGCCGGACGGGTGAGCTCGGCGATCACGTCCTGCATCGTGGGCGGCGCCATCACCGATCGCACGATGACGGAGTCGGGATGGAACGCATCCGACCGGGCAATGACCGCCTTGACCCGCGCCCGATCCTCGGCGAGGAGCG
>DASYXP010000129.1:0-3006 GCA_035934835.1 Gemmatimonadales bacterium
GGCCGACAGCGCGGAGGCCAGGAGCAGGGCGGCAGTGGTGAGGGCGGTGGGGCGGCGCATGGATGCTCGTGGGCGGGGCCCGGATGTCGCGTTGACGGCCACTCGGTCAGGGTTAGCTTGGAGCGATGACACCCGTGAATCTAGCTTCACTCGCGCTCTCCAGCGTCCTCCTCCTCGCGGCCCCGGCCCGGCCGGCGGCGGGCCCCGTGACCGGGCGCATCATCGTGCTGGACAAGGGGAACAAGGTCGCGTCGGACGTGGGCCAGGCGGTGGTCTGGCTCGAACGCGCCACCGGCGCCACCCCGACGCCGCGCCCGGTCCACGCGGTGGTGACGGCGGAGAACAAGACATTCACGCCCCACGTGGCGGTGGTGCCGGTGGGCTCGTCGGTGACCTTTCCCAACCGCGACGGGTTCGATCACAACGTCTTCTCCCTGAGCGAAGCGGGGCCCTTCGACCTCGGCCTCTACGAGCGGGGAGACGGAAAGAGCGTGACCTTCGCGAAGGCGGGGATCATCCGGGTCTACTGCAACATCCACTCGACGATGAGCGCCTTCGTGGTGGTGGTCGGGTCGCCCTGGTCCACCCAGCCGCAGGGGGACGGGAGCTACAGCATCGCGGACGTGCCCCCCGGCCAGTACGTGCTCCACGCCTGGCACGAGCGGGCGCCGATCGAGGTCGCTGAGCCGGTCACGGTCACGGCGGCAGGGGCCACGTTGCCGGACCTGACGCTCGACGCGCGCGGCTTTCGCCCGGAAAGCCACACGAACAAGTTCGGGCGCCCGTACGCCCGCGTCGGAAGGCGGTACTGACGGTGCGCTTCAGCCGGCTGGGCCTCAAGGTGTTCGCCGCCACGGTGGCGGTGGTGGTGCTGGTGCTGGGGGGCGCGCTCCTCCTCACCAAGGTACAGGCCGACAAGGCCGCGTCCGCCTCGATCGGGCGGGCGCTCGGCGCCACCCGCTCCGCCATCCGGGCCGAGCTCGACGCGCGAGCCTCGGCGCTCGGGCAATCGACCGCGATCTTCGCCAAGCAGAGCCCGGTCATCGCCCGGATCGAGAAGGCGCTGAGCGACAGCCAGACGAGCGACCTGCTCGACGCCGACTCCGAGCTGGTCCAGCAGACCGGCGCCGCCTGGGCGCTCGTCACCGACGGGTCGGGGATCCTCCGCGCCTGGTCGCTGCATCGCGACGAGGTGGGCGACGACTTCAGCGGTGCGTCGCTGGTGGCCAAGGCGCTGCAGGGGCAGGCGGCGTCGGGCGTGTGGATCGAGGTCGATTCGAGCAGCGGCACGCCGCACGACGTGATCTACCAGGCCGTCGCGGTGCCGGTGCGGCGGGCGGGGAGCAATCCGATTGCGGCCTTCGTGGCGGCGCTCCCGGTCGACTCCGCCTTTGCCCGCTCGCTCAACCAGCAGACCGCCTCCGACATCGTCTTCTTCACCCTCGACACCCTCGGCCACCCGCGCGTCACCCTGTCCACCCTGCCCACCACCTCCGGGATGGCCGAGGCGATGGCCGGGATGTCGATGGGGCAGATGGGGATGGCGGTCGACAGCACGCTGCAGGCCGCGGGCGACTCGGGGCGGGTGACGCTGGCCGGCGGCGGCGACGTCTGGGTGGGCACCGTGGGCGGGCTCCTCAATGCCGACGGGCAGCCCCTGGGCGGCTACGTGGGACTCCGGTCGCGGGCGCGGGAGCTGGCGCCGTACACCGGGCTCGAACGGACGATGGTCGTGGTGTTCGTGATCGGCGTCCTGCTGGCGCTCATCATCTCGAGCCTGGTGGCGCGCCAGGTGACGCGCCCCATCGAGCGGCTGGTGCAGGCCACGCGCGAGGTGCGGGAGGGTCGCTTCAGCGGGGCGATCGACGTGCGGTCGCGGGACGAGGTGGGAGAGCTGGCCGGCGCCTTCCGGCGGATGATGGCCGACCTCAAGGAAAAGCAGGACCTGGTCGAATACCTGAGCGCGGCCGGCGCCGGGAGCACGGTGCAGATGACCGTGGCCGAGCGCCAGGGCATCACGAGCGGCGAGATCCTCCCGGTGATGCGGCCGAGCCAGGTGTCGTCGCTGCTGGCGCCGGGGTCGACCTTTGCCGGCCGCTACACGATCCGGGAGATCCTCGGCGCCGGCGGGATGGGAGTGGTGTACCGCGCGATGGACACCCAGCTCCACGAGCCGGTGGCCATCAAGACCTTGAAGCCCGACGCGATGGGGGCGGAGAACGTCGAGCGGTTCAAGCAGGAGATCCGCCTGGCGCGGCGGATCACCCACCGGAACGTGGTGCGCACCCACGACCTGGGCGAGGCCGATGGCACGCTCTTCATCACGATGGAGTTCGTGGAGGGGAAGAGCCTGGCGGAGGTGCTCAAGAAGCGGGGGCGGCTGCCGGTGGGCGTGGCGCTCACCGTGGCGCGCCAGCTCTGCCGGGCGCTCGAGGCCGCGCACGAGATGGGCGTCATCCACCGCGACATCAAGCCCCAGAACCTCGTGGTCGACCCGACCGGCGTCCTCAAGGTGATGGACTTCGGCATCGCGCGGCTCACCGAGGGGCGGCCGGAGGGGGCCAAGGGGCTCACCGCCGTCGGCACTGTGATCGGGACGCCCGAGTACATGTCGCCGGAGCAGCTGATGGGTGCCGAGCTCGACGCCCGGTCGGACCTGTATTCGGCGGGGGCGGTGCTCTTCGAGTGCGTCACCGGGCGGGCGGTGTTCGAGGCGCCGAATGTCACGGCACTCATCATCAAGCACGTCGAGGAGGAGCCGGTCGACCCGCGGACGCTGGCGCCCGAGGTGCCGCACGACCTGGCGCTCCTCATCCTCAAGGCGCTGGCCAAGGCGCCCGCGGCCCGGGTCCAGAGCGCCGCCGAGATGGGGGAGGCGCTCGACGAGGTGGAGGTAGCGCCGGAGCGGGTGAGCGGGGCGGTGCGGATGGCGGTGTAGGCGTCACCTCCAGACCCCTGGGACAACGCCCCGCCCGGATGCCATCCCGGACGGGGCGTCGTCCTTCG
>DASYXP010000152.1:0-1809 GCA_035934835.1 Gemmatimonadales bacterium
ATGTCGCTGATCATCGTCCGCATGAAGATGGCGTCGTCGCAGACGAGTACCGTGTGGCTCACTGACCCTCCTCCCGACCGTGGGGTTCGCCGGCGCCTCGGTGGGCGCGCGGGGTGCTGCCTGTTCGGCCGGCGGACGACGGGCTCACGCGCCCATCACCGGCGCCAGCAGTGCATCGACATCGAGGACCACGAAGAGGTGTCCGTCCCGCCGCCCGACCGCGCGGACCAGCGTGGGGTCGAGCCCCGGCAGGACCTCGCGGTCCCGCAGTTCCGCCGCCGGCATCGTGACCAGGTCCAGCACCCGGTCGACCGCGAGTCCCACCGCCCGGCCGGCCGCGTCGAGCACCAGCACCGAACGGCCCGGCTCCTCACTACGCTGCCCCAGCAGCCGCTGGCCATCCACCACCGTCAGCAATCCGCCGCGGACGTTCACCAACCCCTGCACCGCCTCGGCCGCCCCCGGGATCCGCGTCACGGTCTCCAGAGGTACGATCTCCCGGGCGGCCTCCACCGGCACGGCGCAGGTGAGGTCACCAACTCGGAAGACCAGGAGCCGGACGGAGGTCAGATCAGCCATTTTCCTTGAGGAAGCCAAGATACCGAAGACTAAGCGGATCAGCAACTTCCGGCCCGGCCTCGAGCCCCGCGCCGGCCGCGATCCGGAGGGTGCGGCGAAGATCCTCCGGCCACTCCGACCGGAATGCCACCACCTCGCCGGTGGCGGGATGGCGGAACGAGAGGAATGCTGCGTGGAGGGCCTGCCGCGGCGCGGCGCGCTCGACCGCCTCGGCGCGCTGGCGGGCCGGCCCGCCGATCCGCCGGCTCCCGCCCCCGGCGTACACCGGATCCCCCACGATGGGGTGCCCGATGTGGTCGAGGTGCACCCGGATCTGGTGGGTCCGCCCGCTGTGGAGCTCGAGCCGGAGGAGGTCGGTCTCGCCGAAGCGGGCGATGACCCAGGCGTCGGTGCGCGCCGCGCGCCCCTCGGGTCGCACCGACATCCGGGTGCGGTCCTTGGGGTTCCGCGCGATGGGCGCGTCGATGACCGTGGGGCTCCCGTCCAGGTGGCCCCAGGCGAGCGCCGCATAGTGGCGGGTGATGCGCCGGGCCGCGAGCGCGGCGCCCAGCTTCCGGTGCGCCAGGTCGGTCTTGGCCACCACCATCAGGCCGGAGGTGTCGCGGTCGAGTCGATGGACGATCCCCGGCCGCCCCGCCGCGCCGCCGGAGAGCGTGGTGCCCCGCGCCACGAGCGCGTTGACCAGCGTGTCGTCCCAGTGGCCCGGGGCCGGATGCACCACCAGGCCGGCGGGCTTGTCGATGACCGCGAGGTGCTCGTCCTCGAAGACGATCGTCAGCGGGATCGCCGCGGGGCGGAGGGTGCGGGGGGGCTCGGCCTCGGGCCAGGTCACCTCGACCGCGTCCCCCCGGGCGAGGAGCCGGGAGGCGCGGGACGCGGCGCCGTTCACCGTCACCGCCCCCTGCGCCACCAGGCGGGCCGCCTGGGTCCGGGAGAGGTCGAGCTGGTCGGCCAGGAAACGGTCGAGCCGGTCGCTCGCCGCGGTGGTGACGCTGAACCGGCGGATGTCGGTCACGGGAGGGTTCAGGAGAGCGCGCCCCGCTCCGGCGTCGCGACCGCCTCGGCCAGCGCGGCGCGGCGGTCCTCGTCCCACAGCGACCAGGCGAGCACCAGCGCCCCGGTGGTGACGCCGATGTCGGCCACGTTGAAGGTCGGCCAGCGGTGGGGACCGACGCCCACGTCGAGGAAGTCGACCACGCCCTGCGTGCTGCGGATGCGATCGATGAGGTT
>DASYXP010000156.1:0-10626 GCA_035934835.1 Gemmatimonadales bacterium
CACCCGGATCCGGCGCCCCGCCGTCTCCGTGAGCCCCTTGTTGCGGCAGGTGCCGGGGTAGCGCCGCTCCTCCTCGCCGTCGTGCTGCTCTTCCGCCTGCGCGAGCGCCGACCGGCTGCATTCGCACGCGTACGTGAGGCCCTTGCTCCGCAGCTCGGCGAGCGCCGCCGCGTAGCGTGTCGCGCGGTCACTCTGCCGCCAGGGCGATGCCCCGGCGCGGAACTCCGCGGTGGCGCCGAGGTCAGGTGTGAGGCCGAGCCAGTCGAGATCGTCCAGTATCGCGGCCTCGTACTCGGGGCGGAAGCGGCCCCGGTCGTGGTCCTCGAGCCGGAGCGCCACCTCGGCGTCGATGGCGCGGGCGATCCCCCACACGTACACCGCGTTCACCAGGTGCCCCAGGTGGAGGCGCCCGGTGACGCTCGGCGCAAACCGGGTCCGCAACCGGCGCGCGCCGGGCAGGCGCCGCAAGTCGTGGACATATGGTAGGGGGACGGGCACGGCCGATAGTACCGGGGGAGGGAGGTTCTGAAAAGTCGGCCCATACCGACCACCAATTGTAAGCAGTTGCTTGCATCTAAATGACCATTTGTTTATTTATCGCGCCATGGATCTTCGGCAGCGCCTCCTCGATGCGGCCGCACGGCTTTACGCCGAGGCGGGGTATCGTGGCGCCACGACGCGGCGGATCGCGCAGGAGGCGGGGGTCAACGAGCTCACGCTCTTTCGTCACTTCGGTTCGAAGGCGGAGCTCCTCCACACCGCCATCGGGTCGTGCCAGGCCGATGCCGGTGACCTCGGGCTCCCCGACGTTCCCGGCGATCCCGTGGCGGAGATCTCCGAGTGGGCCGGCCGCCGTGTGGCCGACATCCGCCGCCACAGCGCCCTTATCCGCACGGCCCTGGGCGAGGTCGAGGAGCATCCCGACCTCCTCCGGCCCTCGGAGCACCCGATGACGATGGCCGGCGCGCGCCTGGCCGGGTACCTCGAGCGCCTGCAGCGGACTGGCGCGGCTCGCGGCGAGTTCGATCCGCGGACCGCGGCCACGATGCTCCTCTCGGCGCTCTTCGTGGATGCGATCGTGCGGGACGTGATGCCCGGCCTCTTCGGCCAGGATCCGGTGCGGGACCTCGACGGATATGTGCGGATCTTCCTGCGCGGCATCGGCGTGCAGATCCGGGAAACGGCAAGGGAATGAACGGACCCAGGCGGTCGGCGGTGGTCGGGGCGCTGCTCTCGCTGATGGCGGGCGCGGCGCTGGCGCAGGCTCCCGTGCGGCGGGTGTCGCTCGACACGGCGGTGACGCTCTCGGAGCGGTCCAACGAGGCCATCGGCATCGCGCGCGCGGGGCTCGACCGCGCGGGCGCGGAGCTTTCCCGGACGCGGAGCGCCTTCCTGCCGCAGCTGACCGGCGTGGCGAGCTACACCCGGACGCTCAAGAGCCAGTTCTCCGCGCTGTCGGGCGGCTCGGACACGAGCGCCTCGACCAAGTGCTCCAGGTTCGTGCCCGACCCGGGGCTGCCCATCGACCAGCGGGTCGACTCGCTCGAGGCGGCGGTCCAGTGCCAGAGCGGCGCCAACCCGTTCTCGGCGTTCAAGGACCTCCCCTTCGGTCGGCCGAACGAATACGACATCGGCCTGCAGGGGAGTTGGGTGCTGTTCAACGGCCTGCAGAACGTGGGCGACCGCGCGGCGGCGGTGGCGGGCAAGCGCTCGGCCGAGACTGAGCTCACCGCCCAGCAGGCGCAGAACATCGTCACGACGGCGCAGGCGTACTTCGATGCGCTCCTCTCCGACCGCCTGTACGTGATCGCCGATTCGGCGCTGGTGCAGGCCGAGCGCACCCTGAGCGAGACCAGGCTCGCCACCCAGGTCGGCAGCAAGGCGGAGTTCGACCTCCTGCGGGCCCAGGTGACGCGGGACAACCAGGTGCCGGTGCTCATCCAGCGGCGGGCGGCGCGGGAGCTGGCCTTCCTCCGGCTCAAGCAGCTCCTCGACATCCCGGCGGGCGATTCGCTCGAGCTCACCACCCCGCTCGAGGGTCCCGATGCGGCGCTGCCGCCGCAGGTGTCCCGCTTCTCGGGCGACACCGCCGTGGATGACCGGGCCGCCGTGGTCGAGGCCTCCGCCTCGGTGGACCAGATGGCGGCGCGGCGGCGGTCGGCGCGGGGGACGATGTGGCCCGCACTCACGCTGAGCAGCACATACACCAAGCTGGCCTATCCGTCGTCGGGCCTCCCCGACCTCAACAGCTTCGTGACCAACTGGAGCGTGGTGCTGGGGGCGTCGGTGCCGCTCTTCACCGGCGGCCGGCTCGGCGCGCAGCGCCGGACCGCGGCGGCCAACCTCGACGAGGCGCGGCTCCGGCTGCAGCAGGCGCGGAAGGCCGCCGCCCTCGATGCGCGCTCGGCCGAGACCCAGCTCGAGGCGGCGGAGGCGGCGTGGACCGCCGGCCAGGGGACGGTGGAGCAGGCGGCCAAGGCGTACGGGATCGCCGAGGTGCGCTACCGCGAGGGGATCTCGACGCAGACCGAGCTGAGCGACGCCCGGCTGCAGCTGCAGCAGGCGCAGGCGACGCGCGCGCAGGCGGCGCGCGACCTGCAGCTGGCGCGGATCAGGATTGCCGTGCTGGGCGACCTCCCGATCGGCCAGTGACCGGGGCCGCACAATGACGACGAACGTGGGGATCATGGACAGGCATACGACGGGACGGGTCGCCGCTGCGGCCCTCGTGATGGTGCTGGCGGCCGGCGCGTGCAGGAAGGCGGCGCCGGGCGCGTCCGCCGTGGCGCTCGATCCGGTCACGGTGGGTCCCGAGAACGTGACGGTGCTGACCCGGGACACGCTCCGGAGCGGGCCGACCGTGTCGGGGGCGCTGGCGGCGGAGCAGGAGGCCGAGCTGCGCGCCGAAGTGGGGGGCCGGGTGGTCCGGGTGCTGGCCGACCCGGGGCAGCCGGTGCGCCAGGGGCAGCTCCTCGTCCAGCTCGACGACGCGGCCATCCGCGATGCGTGGCTCTCCGCCCGGAGCGGTGTCACCGCCGCAGCGAGCACGGCCGACCAGGCCCACCGCGACGAGGAGCGTGACCGGCGGCTGGCCGATGCGGGCGCCATCGCCGCGCGCGACCTCGAGTCGGCGCACCGGGGGTCGCTCGCGGCCGACGCGGCGCTGGCCGACGCCCAGGCGCGGCTCGCCAACGCGCAGCTGCAGCTCGACCGCACGCAGGTCCGCGCGCCCTTCGGCGGGCTGGTGAGCGACCGCCCGGCCAACGCGGGAGACGTGGTCCAGGTCGGCGCCCCGCTCGTGACCGTGGTGGACCCGGTGGGGATGCGGCTCGAGGCGCAGGTGCCGGTCGACCAGCTGTCCGCCATCCACCTGGGCACGCCGGTGCTCTTCTCGGTGACCGGACTCGGCGACCGGCGCTTCACCGGCCGGATCGACCGGATCAATCCGTCGGTCGACCCCGTCACCCGCCAGGTGCGCATCCGGGTGAGCATCCCGAACTCGGGGCATGCGCTCGTGTCGGGACTCTACGCGCAGGGCCGGGTGAGCACCGTGACCACCGTCGGGCTCTCGGCGCCTCCGCCGGCGGTGGACCTGACCGGCCCCGCGCCGCTGGTGCGCCGCCTGCGCGGCGGGAAGGTGGAAGTGCTCGAGGTGCGCATCGGCGTGCGTGACGACCTGGCCGGCCGCGTCGAGCTGGTCGGGCCGCTCGCCGCCGGGGACACGCTCCTCCTCGGGAGCGCCCAGGCGCTCAGCGCCGGCACCGCCGTGCGGGTGCTGCCGGCCGATCCCGGCGCCCCGCGCCGGCTGGCGCCCTGATGGTCATCTCCGACTTCGCCATCAAGCGGCCGATCGTCACCGTCACGGTGATGATCGCCCTGGTGGCCTTCGGCGTGGCGTCGCTCCTCAACCTGCAGACCGATGAGTTCCCCGTCGTGTCGCAGCCGGTGGTGGTGGTCACCATCGCCTATCCCGGCGCCTCGCCCGCCACCGTCGAACGCGAGGTGGTCGAGCCGATCGAGGAGGGGATCTTCGCCATCAGCGGCCTCGACGCCGAGAAGACCACCGCCACCGCGACCGACGGCCTGGCGCAGATCACGGCGTTCTTCAGCTTCGAGAAGCCGATCGACCAGGCCTCGCAGGACATCCGCGATGCGATCTCCGCGCGCCGGTCCGACCTGCCGACCGAGATGAAGGAGCCGGTGCTCACCCGCATCGACCCGGGCGACCTCCCGGTGATGCAGCTGGCACTCACCTCTGATTCCCTCACCCCGGCGCAGCTCACCCGCATCGCCGATCCGAGCATCACGCGCGCCATCCGCGGCATCCCGGGCGTGGCCGAGGCCACCGTGGTGGGCGGGGTCAAGCGGGAGCTGACCGTGCAGCTGCACTCCGCCGCGCTCCAGGCGGCGGGCGTGAGCGTGGCCGACGTGGTGAACGCCCTCAACGCCCAGAACCTCGCGGCGCCGGTGGGGCGGATCACGAGCGGCCTGACCGAGACCGCCATCCGGCTCGCGGGCCGCCCCCAGCGCCCGGAGGACTTCTACGACCTGGTGGTGACCCAGCGGAACGGCCAGCCGATCCGGCTCGGCCAGCTCGCCGACGTGGCGGACGGCCACGAGGAGCCGCGCACCGAGGCGCTCTTCAACGAGCACGAGGCCGTCGGGATCGACATCAAGAAGACCCGCGAGGCCAGCACCACCGACGTCTCCCGGCGGATCCACGAGGCGGTCGACGCCATCACGCCGACACTCCCGCCGGGCGTGCGCTTCAGCGTGGTGCAGGACGCCGGCGTCCGGGTGTCCAACGCCGTGCGGCACGTCGAGGAGGCGCTCATCGAGGGCGCGCTCCTCACGGTCATCGTGGTGTTCCTCTTCCTCAACTCCTGGCGCTCGACGGTCATCACCGGCCTGGCGCTGCCGGTGAGCGTGCTGGCCAGCTTCATCGCGGTCTGGGCCTTCGGCTTCACGCTCAACACGATGTCGCTCCTCGGGCTCTCGCTCTCGATCGGCATCCTGATCGACGACGCCATCGTGGTGCGCGAGAACATCGTGCGCCACGTCGAGCTGGGCATGGACCACTACCAGGCCGCCTTCGAGGGCACCGACGAGATCGGGCTCGCGGTGGCGGCCACCACGTTCTCGATCGTGGCGGTGTTCGTCCCGGTCGCGTTCATGTACGGCATCGCGGGCCAGTGGTTCAAGCCCTTCGCGCTCACCATCGCGTGCTCGGTGCTGGTGTCGCTCTTCGTGAGCTTCTCCCTCGACCCGATGCTGTCGGCCTACTGGCCCGACCCGGAGCTCGAGGCGCACCAGAAGGGGCCCGTCACCCGCGTCCTCGAGCGCTTCAACCTCTGGTTCAACCGCCAGGCCGACCGCTACCAGGGGGTCATCGCCTGGGCGCTCGACCACCGGCTCGCGATGGTGGGGATCGCCACCGGGACGTTCGTCGTGGCCATCCTGATGATCCGGGCGGGGCATCCCGGCGGCGGCCTCGTCCCCGACAGCGACCGGAGCGAGATCAACCTCATCGTCGAGGCGCCGCCCGGGTCGAGCCTCGAGTACACCCGCCGCAAGGTGGACGAGGTGGTGTCCCTCCTCCGCCGCCACCCGGAAGTGGCCTACACGTACTCGACCCTCGGCACCCAGGTGTTCCTCAAGGCGCCGGGCGTCAACCAGGCGCTGGTGTACGCTCGGCTCACCCCGCGGGCGTCCCGGAGCATCGCGCAGAAGGACCTCGGCAGCATCCTGCGCCGGGAGCTCAGCCGGCTCGGCGGCGCCGACGTCTCGGTCTTCACGAGCGGCTTCGGCGGGGCGGTCAAGCAGATCCAGCTCCAGCTCCGGGGGCCGGACATGGCCGTCCTCACCGACCTGGCGGAGAAGGTGGAGGCGGAGGTCAGGAAGGTCCCCGGCGCCGTCGACGTGGGGCTCTCGGTGGAGGGGAACAAGCCCGAGCTCCAGGTGGAGCTGGACCGCGGGCTCGCGGGGTCGCTCGGGATCACGGTGGGGCAGGTGGCGCTCTCGCTCCGGCCCGCCTTTGCCGGCCTCCACGCCGGCGACTGGGTGGACCCCGCCGGCGAGACGCGCGATGTCGAGGTGCGGCTGGCGCCGGGCTCGCGCGACCGGCCGTCGGACCTCGCCGCGTTGCCGCTGGTGGTGGGACGGGGCGCCAACGGCGCGCCGGTCACCGTGCCGCTCGGGCAGGTGGCCACCATCGTACAGGGCGTCGGACCGGGACAGATCAACCACCTCGACCGGGAGAAAGTCATCAACGTCGAGGCGAACGTCGAAGGCTCGCTCAACCAGGTGATGCAGCCGATCATGGCGCGGGTCTCGAAGATCCAGCTCCCGCCGGGATACGATCTCTCGACCGGGGGCGAGGCCCGCGACCAGAAGGACATCTACACCAGGATCTTCACTGCGCTCTTCGTGGCGGTGCTCCTGATGTACCTGATCCTGGTGGTGCAGTTCGGCTCGTTCCTCGACCCCATCGCGATCCTGGTGTCGCTGCCGCTCTCGCTCATCGGCGTGGTGCTGGCGCTCGCCATCACCGGCGACACGCTGAACATCATGAGCCTGATCGGGGTCATCCTCCTGATGGGGATCGTGGCCAAGAACGCGATCCTCCTCATCGACTTCGCCAAGTGGGCCCGGGAGAAGGGACAGCCGCTGCGCGAGGCGTTGATCGAGGCGGGGCGCATCCGGCTCCGCCCCATCCTGATGACCACGTTCGCGCTGGTGGCGGGGATGATGCCGGTGGCGATCGGCCGCGGTGAGGGCGCCGACTTCCAGGCGCCGCTGGGGCGCGCGGTCATCGGCGGCGTCCTCACGTCGACACTCCTCACGCTGCTCGTCATCCCCACCGTGTACGAGATCCTCGACAACGCCCGCGAGCGCGTCCGGGCGTTCTTCGGGCGCGGCGCGGCCGCCGGGGCCCCCGAGGCCACGGAGCGCCCGGCGCACTGACCGGCGGGGAGGTTCCCTCCGACGGGGGCACGAGGCCAGATTGGTCTCGTGCCCTTCGTGTTCCCGCTCGTCCTGCTCCTTGCCTGCCCCGACTCCGCCGCGGCGCTCCGGGCCGCACCCGACTGCGCCATCGCCGCCGCCCGGAGCGAGCTCACCTCCGGGAGCCCCTGGCGCGCGAGCCGGCTCCTGGCCCCGGTGCTCGCCGACCCCGCCACCCGCACCCCGGAAGTCCAATGGCTCGCCGCCAGCGCCGCGGCACGCTGGGGTGGCTGGACCCAGGTCCGCGAGGCGCTCCGCTCGGCCCGATGGCTCGATTCCCTGCACGATGGTTCGGGGCACGAACTGCTGGCCCGCGCCGCACTGGCCCTGGGCGACGACTCCGTCGCTGAATCCGAGGCGCGGCGCGCACTCCCGCTCGCCGCCGACCCGGCGACCGCCGGGATCCGCCGGGTCCTCCTGGCGCGAGCACTCGACCGGCTGGGCCGGCTCGACGATGCCGGCGCCGCCTACGGCGGTGCCGCGGGCGAACTCCCCGCCATCGGTGACTGGCTCCGCCTCCGCGCCGTCACCGCGCTCGCCACCGGCGCCGGCGCCGTGTCGGTCGGCCCCGGGATCGACGACTCGCTCGTCCGCGCCCACGCTCCCGGCGCGCTGGCGGCCGCGCTCGAGCGCCGCCGAGCCTTTGCCCCGGCCCGCGACGCCTACCTGGCGATCGGTGACACCGTCTCCGCCCTCCGCACCGCCACCGCCATCGCGGCCGACACCGCCACCCGCCACGCCATCCTGGCGGCACTCACCCGGCCCCTCCCGTCCGCGGAGCTGACCCAGCTCCTCGGCCTCCTCGACCAGGCGTACCGTCCGCTCACCCCGGCGGAGCAACTCGTCGCCGCGCGCGCCGCCGCCCGCGCCGGTCAGGCCGTGCGTGCGGTGACGGGGTTCGACGCCGCCCGGGCCGCGCACCTCGGCACTGCGGACGACCGACTCTCCCGGGCGGCGATGCTGGTCCGGTCAGGGCAGGCCGCTGCCGGCGCCGCGGCGTACCGAGCGCTCGCCAACGACCGCCTGCTCGGTGCACGGGCGCTCTATGAGGAAGGCCGGGCGCTCCTCCGGCTTCCGGATCACGCGTCCGGGATCCGGGTGCTCGAGTCCGTCGTCCGCCGGCACCGGAACGACTCGACCCTCGCAGCGTCGGCGCTCTTCCTCCTGGCCGGTGAGGACGCCGATCGCGGGAATGACGCCGCCGCCCGCCGCCGCTGGGGCGAGCTGGCCCGCCGGTATCCGGCGGACCGCCTGGCGCCTGCCGCGCGCTTCCAGGCCGACATCATCAGCTTCGTGCGGCGCGAGTTCGACCGGGCGGCGCGCGGCTTCGACAGCCTCCGGGCTCCGGGGTCCGCGGGGGCCGAGGCGAACGCCGCCGGGTACTGGGCGGGGCGGGCGTGGGCCGCCGCCGGCAAGCCGGACACCGCGAGCGCCCGCTGGCGCGAGGTGATCGACCTGGCGCCCGAGTCGTACTACGCCGGCACCAGTGCGGCACGACTGGGCATCGTGGCGCCGCCGATCCGGGAGCCGGGCCCGCCCGCGCCGGTGCCCGGCTTCATCGCGCGGGCGGAGCGGCAGCTCGCACTGCTCGACGCCACCGGGCTCGATCTCGAGGCCCGATGGGAGCGCGAGATGCTGGGCGCCGCCACGGGGGGTCCGGACACGCTCATCGCGGCGGCCGGCGTGCTGCTCGATGAGGACGCGCCGGCGCTCGCCGGGCGGCTGGCCCGATCGGCACTCCTCCGGCCCGGCGTCGACTCGGCCCGGGCGCTCCGGCTCCTCTATCCGCTCGACGCCCGGGACGCCCTGTCGCGCGAGGCCGCCCGCCGCACCCTCGACCCAGCGTTCGTCGCCGCGCTGATCCGCCAGGAGTCGGGCTTCGACCCGGAGGCGGTGTCAGGGGCCGGCGCCCGCGGGATGATGCAGGTCATGCCGACGGTCGGCGCGGCGCTCGCCCGCCGGCTCCACTTCCCGCTCTGGGATCCGGTGCTCCTCTTCCAGCCCGACGTCAACCTCGAGATCGGGATGGCCCAGCTCCGGAATCTCCTGGATCGCTTCCAGGACCCCGCCCGGGTCCTGGCGGCGTACAACGCCGGCGGCGCCAACGTGCTCGCCTGGGAACAGCGGGCCGGCGTCCGGGATCCCGATGTGTTCATCGAACGGATCCCGTTCCCCGAGACCCGCGACTACGTCCGGACCATCTTCCGGAATCGGGAGATGTATCGGAGGTTGTACGGATGGTGATAAGTAAGAAGTAAGAAGTAAGAAGTAAGAAGTGAGAAGTAAGAAGGGGGAGGGAGGAGTGAAGAGTGAAAAGGGAAGAGGGACGAGGGGGCGTACAATGAGTCCGGGAGAGAGCATCGAACCTTCCCGAGCAGAGCGAGGGACCTACTCCACTCAACTGGTGGCCGGTCGTGATCTTCCGGACTCGCGGGGCAGGTCCCTCGCTCTGCTCGGGAAGGTTGCTCGTGCGCGCCGGGCGCGGTGCGCCGAGCGTCCCATCCGTCCCATCGGTTCTACCGCCTTGCCGCCTCACTCAGCCCGATCGCCGCGTTGAGCCAGCGTACCAGCGGGAGGAGGGTGCGGTAGCGGCGTTCGAGCAGGGCGGGGAGGTCGCGGCGGAAGACCGCCGCCTCGGGGAGCTCGGTCGACACGGTGAAGGACTGGTGGCGGAGCCAGCGTTCGGCGGGGTGGCCGGGGGCGGTGCCGCGGGGGAGGCGCTTGAGCATCCCTTCGCTGCTGAGCGGGCCGAAGGTACGCCGGAGCGCGGGTGCGTCGACGACCCGCGCGAACGACGCCGGGTCCTCGGCCAGCGCCTCGCGGATCCGGTCGAGCGCGGGGCGGGGGGGCATCCAGAAGCCGCCCGCCACGTAGCAGGTGCCCGGCTCGACGTGGAAGTAGAAGCCGGCGCCGCCGTGGGCCTCGCGCCCCACCCCGAACCCCGCGTCGCGGTGTGCGAACCAGAGTGCCGCATGGGTCTTGTAGGGGGACTTGTCGCGGGAGAAGCGGACGTCGCGGTGGATGCGGAAGAGTGAGCGCTTCGGGTCGCCGATGATCTCGGCGGCGAAGCCGGCGAAGCGCACGTCCATCGCCTCGACCAGCGCCCGCATCGGCTCGCGCAGGGCGGCCTCGTACGTGTCGCGGTGCGACTCGAACCAGTCGCGGCGGTTGTTCCGCCGGAGCTGGCGCAGGAAGGTGAGCCCCGCCTTCGGCAGCCCGTGCCACTCGTGCATCGCCGTCGCCCCTTCGCGGATGAGCCGCTCCTTGGCCGTGCGCGGCAGCTTCTTGAGGGCCGCCTCGAGCCGCTGGGCGGCCGACCGGTCGGGCGCGGTCGTGCTCCACGCCAGCGTCACCGGCCGGCGGGCGCGGGTGTACCTCGCGCCTCGACCGGCATCGTGCGCCGCCACCCGGCGGGCCAGGTCCGTCGCGACGCCGGTGTAGAGGGTGCCGTCGCCGCAGCGGACGATGTAGACGTGCCAGGGCATCGGGACGAACAGTGAAGAGTGAAGCGTGAAAAGTGAAGAGGGAAAAGGGAAGAGGGAATAGGGAATGGGAAAGAGTTAGGGATGACTCCGCTGGTGTTCCGTGCGCGAGTACGCCTAGTCGCCCCGCCTTCCATCGCCT
>DASYXP010000171.1:0-1918 GCA_035934835.1 Gemmatimonadales bacterium
GATCATGTACCGGGCCCCGACGAGCTTCCCGACCTTGGCGGCGGTCGTGGCGTCCACCCGGCCGTTCGTCCCGAGGTCCTGCTCCTTGAGGATCTTGTCGATCGTCTCGCGGTCGACCACGCGGGCGGCGGGGTTGCGGGAGAGCTCATCGATCATCACCGCGGGGATCCCGGTCTGGAGCGCGGCGTAGTCTTCCTTGTCGCGCCCGTACGAGCCGCCGTTGTCGAACGGCAGCACCGCGATGCCGGGGCGGGTGTCCTGCGCCGTGGCGGGGGCCTGTCCGGAGACGGGCGCCGCGATCGCCATCGCGAGCAGGGCCAGGGTGACGCGCTTCATGGGTGTCGCTCCTCGTCAGAGGTTGAGTTGCAGGCCTTCCATCGCGGAGTCGACCTTCAGGGTGGCGGCCGCCCTGGCCGCCACGCCCCGCGCCCCCTCGAGGAGGCGGTCGATCGCCGCATCGTCGTGATCCGGCTCGTGGTGGAAGAGCACCAGGTGCCGGGCCCCGCATTCCGCCGCCAGCTCCACCGCCTGGCGCGGGGTCGAATGCCCCCACCCGGCCCGGGCCTCGGCCAGCTGGTCGCTGTACATCCCGTCGTGCACCAGGAGGTCCACATCGCCCAGGAACCGGACCAGCTGCCGGCGCCAGTCGGGCGGCACGTCATAAGATCCACCCGGACCCAGCTCGTTGTCTGTGACGTAGGCCATACTGGCGCCCCCTTCGCGGGGCGTCAACCGGTAGGCAAGGGTCATGCCCGGATGGCGGAGCCGGAGGGTGTCGACCCGGAAGCCGTCGACCTCGAAGGGGCCGGGTGTGACCTCGGTCACCGTCAGTTCGGCGGCCAACGCCTTGATCGGGATGGGGAACACCGTGGCGTCGGTCTGCCGGTCGATGATCGTCTCGAGCGCCACGTCGCCCTGTCGGGGACCGAAGATCCGCACCGTGTTGCCCTTCCGGTTCAGCGGCGCGAAGAACGGCAGCCCCTGGATGTGGTCCCAGTGGGTGTGGGTCAGCAGGATCTCGGCCTTCATCGCGTTCGGATGCGCGTCGAGCAGGGCCCGACCGAGGGGGCGGATGCCGCTCCCCGCGTCGAGGATCACGAGCCGATCGCCGCCGGCCGAGACCGCGACGCAGGGCGTGTTCCCGCCGAAGCGAGCCGTCTTCGGGCCCGGCGTCGGGATGGACCCGCGGGTCCCCCAGAAGGTGGCGGCGTACTTCACGGAAGTCGGGTCGGCATCGGGACAAGTCCGCCCATTCGGGCCGCGGATCCCGTGACCGGCATCACGACCTCCGGGCGGCTTGCATCAGGGCCGCCCGGTCGGTGATGGTGATGTCCTTCCGGGTCACGTGGATGAACCCGCGCTCCACGAAGTCGCGCATCGTGCGCGAGACGGTCTCCCGGCTCGAGCCGATCATCTGCGCCACGGTGTGGTGCGTGAGCTTCCGGGTGATCCGCTCGCCCCCTTCCTCGTCCGCCAGGCGCAGCAGCAGCTCGGCCACCCGCCCGTTCACGTCGAGGAGGACGAGGCCGCCGATCTTCTCGTCGGCGCGCCGAAGCCGGCTCGAGAGCTCCCGGAGGAGCGCGATGGCCACCTCGGGCGAGGACCGCAGCCGGGCCTGGAAGTCCTCCCGCCGGAGCGCCAGTACCGACGAGTCCTCCATCGCGATCACGTGGGCGGAGCGCGGCTCGTCGTCGAGCAGGGCGAGCTCGCCGAAGAAGCTCCCCTCGCCCAGCACCGAGAGGATCACCTCGCGCCCGTCCTCGCCGATCAAGACGACCTTCACCTGGCCCGAGCCGACGATGTAGAGCGCATCCCCCGGGTCGTCCTCGAACAGGATGACGCTGCCCTTGGGGTAGACCCGCTCCCGCAGGAGCTCCCCGAACGCGGTGAGGTCCCCCTCGGGGAGGGAGTGGAACAG
>DASYXP010000176.1:0-7946 GCA_035934835.1 Gemmatimonadales bacterium
CGGTGGTGGCGTCGAGCGGGTCGTGGCCGCTGATGACGGCCAGGAGCCGCGCCGCGTCGTCGACCTTCTCGCCGAAGGGGCTCACGCAGTCCAGCGAGGAACCGAAGGCCACGAGGCCGTGGCGGCTCACCCGGCCGTACGTCGGCTTGACGCCCACGACGCCGCAGAAGCTCGCCGGCTGGCGGACCGAGCCGCCGGTCTCGGAGCCGAGCGCCACCGGGGTGACGCCCGCGGCCACCAGCGCTGCCGAGCCGCCGGAGGAGCCGCCGGGGATCCGGTAGTGGTCGAGCGGGTGGTGGACCCGCCCGAACGCCGACCACTCGGTGGAGCTGCCCATCGCGAATTCGTCGAGGTTGGCCTTGCAGGCCACGTAGGCGCCGGCCTCGCGGAGCCGCCGGACCACGGTGGCCTCGAAGGGGCTCACGTAGCCGTCGAGGATCCGGGAGGCGCAGGTGGTGGGGAGGTCGAGCGTGGCGATGTTGTCCTTGACCGCCACCGGCACGCCGGCCAGCCGCCCCTTGGTCGAGTGGTGGTCGATCCGGCGGGCCTCGTGCTCCAGGTACTCGGGGCTCCAGTCGAGAGCGGCGTTCAACCCCTTGTCGTCCGAATCGATCAGGAGCCTGGCGACGTGCTCCGCCGAGCGGGCCGCCGTGGTGCGGCCGGTGCGGACCGCGTCGCTGATGTTCTTGACCGCCGTCATTCGGCGTGCTCCTGGGAGCCCAGGCGCGGCACCACGTAGAGGCCGTGCTGGAAGCCGGTGGTGAGCATCTCCGGGGTGCGGTGGAGCTTCTCGGGCGCCACCACGTCGTCCCGGAGCGTCACCCGGTCGGGGCCGGCCACGAACTCCGGGGCATCGGCGGGGACGTCGGCGTCCTGGAGCTGGGCCACCATCCCGACGATCCGTTCGAGCTGTGACGCCAGCGCCGCGGCTTCGGCGTCGTTGACCGCGAGCTCCGCGAGCCCGGCGATGTGGTGGATGACCTGCTTGTCGATGGTCATGCGCTCTCCCAGTCGCGATCGCGCTCGAGCCCGGCATAGGCCACGAGCAGCTGCTTGACGCCCGTCTCTTCGTCGTCGAACCGGACCGTCACCTTGAGCTCCCGCCCCACGCCCGCCAGCCCCTGGATGACGCCGCTGCCGAACTTCCGGTGCTTGACCCGCTCGCCCTTGACGTAGCGGGGGGCGTCGTCGTTCTCGCCGGGAACAGGCGCTCCGACGCTCTGACGTTCAGCAAAGGGGACGGGCGATCGGACGCCCGGGCGATCGGACCTGTCGGAGTCCACCCAGCCGAATCCCCCGGAGCGTCGGAGCGCCTGAGCGTCTGAGCGCCTGTCACTCCATCCGCCATAGGTGCCGAGCGCGCTGGTCCGCTTCTCCTCTATACTGCCCGGCGGGAGGGCCCGGAGGAAGCGGCTCTGGATCCCCGGCAGGAGCTGGCCGCCGCGCCGCCGTGAGCGGGCCCAGGTCAGGAACAGCTTGTCCCGCGCCCGGGTGATCCCGACGTACGCCAGGCGGCGCTCTTCCTCGACGCCATCGGGGGTCTCCTCGGCGCGCGCCAGCGGGAAGAGCCCATCCTCCATCCCGGCCATCACCACCACCGGCCACTCAAGCCCCTTGGCGGTGTGGAGGGTCATCAGGGTGACCCCTTCCTCGGTGCCGCTGATCTTGTCGTGGCTCGAGAGCAACGCCGCCTCTTCGAGGAAGCGTTCGAGCGGCGTCCCTTCGGCACCTTCCTCCACCTCTTCCGACCATTCGGCGGCGCCGGCCACGAGTTCGCGGACGTTCTCCCACCGGTCGGCGCCCTCGGGGCCCTCGTCGAGGAGGTGCTTCTCGTAGCCGATGGCGTCGATGAGCGATTCGAGCACCTGCGCCGGCGCCTGGACCGTGGCGCTGGTCATCAGCCGGTCCACCTGCTCGGCGAAGGCCATCAGTGCGTTGCGGACGTTGGGCCGGAGGTCGGGGATGCGATCGGCGGCGCGGGCGGCCTCGAGGAGCGACTTCTTCCACTGCCGCGCCACCGACTCGACCTGGTCGAGGCTCGTGTCGCCGATGCCGCGGCGCGGGACGTTGACCGCACGGAGGAACGCCTCGTCGTCCGCGGGGTTGGCCACCAGGCGGAGGTAGGCCAGCAGGTCCTTGACCTCGCGGCGGTCGTAGAAGCTGATGGCGCCGACGATCCGGTAGGGCGTGCCCGAACGGCGGAGCGCCTCCTCGAGCGCCCGGCTCTGGGCGTTGGTGCGGTAGAGCACCGCCATCGCGTTCCAGTCCCACTCCGCCCGGCGGGCGCCGAACTCCTTGACCACCCACTCCGCCTCGTCGCGCTCGTCGGCGGCGGCCACGACGGTCACCGGTTCCCCGCCCCGGCGCGTGGTGCGGAGCGTCTTCCCGATCCGTCCCTTGTTCTCGGCGATGACGGCGTTGGCGGCCTCGAGCACCGAGGGCGTGGAGCGGTAATTCTCCTCCAGCCGGATGACGCGGGTGCCGGGGAAGTCGCGCTGGAACTCCTGCATGTTGCGCACGTCGGCGCCGCGCCAGCCGTAGATGGACTGGTCGTCATCGCCCACGGCAAAGACGTTGCCGCCCTTGCCCAGGAAGCGCACCAGGCGGTACTGGGCGGCGTTGGTGTCCTGGAACTCGTCGACCAGGACGAACGAGAAGCGCTCCTGCCACGCGGCCAGGCGGTCGGGGCGCTCGTGGAAGAGCCGCACCGGGTGGAGCAGGAGGTCGTCGAAGTCCATCGCGTTCTGGGCCTGGAGCGCGGGGCCGAGAGCGTCCATCACCTCCGCCGCCACCTGGACGAAGCGGTCGAAGGGAGCCGAGGCCTTGAGCTCGGCGGGCGTGCTCATCCGGTTCTTGGCGCCGGAGATGATCCCGGCGACGCCGCGCGGGGTGAACTTCTTCTTGTCGTGGCCCAGCTGGTCGAGGATGCGGCCGATGAGGGAGTTGCGGTCGTCCTCGTCGTAGATCGTGAACTGGCGGGTGAAGCCCAGGTGCTCCGCCTCGCGGCGGAGGAGGCGGGCCGAGATCGAGTGGAAGGTGCCGATCCAGAGGCCGGCCGGGTCGCGTTCGAGGAGCCGGCCGACGCGGCCCTTCATTTCGCCGGCGGCCTTGTTGGTGAAAGTGACCGCGAGGATCCGTTCCGGCGGGACGCCGTGCTCGTCGATGAGCCGCGCGATCCGGAGGGTGAGGACGCGGGTCTTGCCGGAGCCGGCGCCCGCCACCACCAGCGCGGGGCCGGTGACGTGCTCCACCGCCTCCCGCTGGGCGGGGTTCAGCGAGGCGAGCATTTCGGCGTCGGAGGAGGCGGACACGGCGGGAAGATAATCGCACTTCGGCGAGGGCCGGCATCATTTTCGCGCAGACGTTCCTCCTCACCTCCGCCCAACCGCCAAGCCTCGCCCCCCGACCCCTTCGAGGCCGGCGCGCAACTCATCACCGGCAAGCGGGATCCCGCCCGGTCGAGAAACCGCACCCCCCAGCCCCCTCTCCACCCTGACGGGCGGCGAGGGGGAGCGCGTTGTTCGAGACCACGCAGTGAAATAACGGCGACACGCCGCTGCTCGACTCGCCTGATCTTGTCGGATGGCCAGCAAACGTGAAGTCGAGCTCGCTCGGCACCTCCGTCGGCAGGCGACTGACGCCGAGAAGCTGGCGTGGGAGATGCTTCGCGCCCGTCGCTGCAATGGGCTGAAGTTCAAGCGTGAGGAGCCGCTCGGCGACTTCATCGTGGACTTTTACTGCCCGCAGCTCAAGCTCGTCATCGAACTGGATGGCGCGATCCACGCCGAACCCGACCAGGCCGAGAGGGATGAGCTTCGCACCGCCGCGCTGGAGGCGCTCGGCCTAACGGTGATCCAAGTGCGAAACGAAGACGTAGCCGCGACCACATTCGACCGGATCGTGACCAACCTGACCCGCTCCCCCTCTCCGCGCGTCAGCGTGGAGAGGGGGTTGGGGGGTGAGGCTTGGAGGGCGCCGGAGCCCCGAAGGTGAGACGGCGCGTCAGCGTGGAGAGGGGGTTGGGGGGTGAGGCTTGGCGGACGCCGGAGCCCCGAACGTGAGACGGCGCGTCAGCGTGGAGAGGGGGTTGGGGGGCCCCGAAGAGCCTGTCCCGAGCAGAGCGAGGGATTCTCGAACCGGTGCCGGGCCCTGGCGCCAGTACGCAGCGGGCCCGACGCTGCGTGCATCGAGTTGAGATCCTTCGGCCCTGCGGGCCTCAGGATGACCCCCCTGGGGGTGAGACTCGGGCCGCCCCAGGCGACCCCCCCCAGGTCCTACGTCGCCGTCGGCCACTCCCCGCTCTCGGCCGGGAAGTGCGGCATCTTGATCACGAAGCTCGCGCCCTGGTCGGTCGTCTCGAGGTCGATGGTGCCGCCGTGGCTGTCCTCGATGACCCGGCGCGCCAGCGCCAGGCCGATCCCCCAGCCCCCTTCCTGGCTGGACACGCCGGGCTCGAAGATCGTGCGCCGGAGTTCGCGCGCCACGCCGGGACCGTCGTCGCGCACACGGAGCGTGGCCTGGCCGTCGCTCATCCCCGCCTCGAGGGTGATCGTGCCGGCGCGCCCGTGGAGAGCGTCGATCGCGTTCTTGACCAGCGACTCGAGCACCCATTCGAGGAGGATCGGGTCGCCCAGGACGTGGGGACCGGGGCCGGCGGCCTGGACCTTGATCTCGATCGGGTTGGCGCGCCGCGGGAGGCGGGGGCGGAAGTATTCGGCGACGCGGCTGGCGAGGGCGCCGAGGCCGAGGGGATTGCGTGCGGCGGGCCGGCCGATCCGCTCGAAGCGCCGGGCCACGCGATCGAGCCGCTCGGCGTCGGCCTCGAGGTGGTCGGCAAAGTCGGATGGCGCCAGGGTGCCGCCGCGCGCCTGTTCCACCCATCCCTGGAGGCTGGTGAGGGGCGTCCCCATCTGGTGCGCCGCCTCGCGGGCCATCGCCACCCAGAGCCGGTCACGGTTGGCGGCCATCGCATTCCGGTAGGCGAACCACGCCACCAGCACCATCACCAGGATGATGAGTCCCTGCAGCGCCGCTAGCCGCACCAGCTGGTGCTCCGCCGGGATCGGCCCGAAGTGCACCGCGCCGATGAGCTCGGTGGTGACGGGCGGATTGTCCCGGTCGAGCCGGACCACGAGGGCGCGGATCCGGGGATCGTCGAGCCCCTTGGCCTTGAAGGGGAGGTTGGCGGCGGCGGTGACGCGGCCGGTGCCGTCGGTGACGATCAGGATGAGCCCCTGCTGGCTCACCATCTTGCCGAGGCTCAGGAGCGCGTCGGTCTCGGCGCTGGGCCGGGGGTCGTTGAGGCCCGCGAAGACGCCGGAATAGAGCTGGCTGATGGCGCGGGCATCGGACTGCATGTGGTGGGCGACGAGCCAGCTGGTGCCGGCGGAGAGGCCGGCGAGGAGCGCCACCAGGAGCACCACCGAGGTGGGCGCCCAGCGGCTGAGGAGGTCCCTACGCACGGGGCGCCAGGCGGTCCGCGCCCAGGTACGGCCGCAGCGCCGGCGGCACCATCACCGAGCCGTCGGCCTGCTGGTGGGTCTCGAGGAGGGCGATGATGGCCCGGGGGAACGCCACGCCCGACGCGTTGAGCGTGTGGACGAACTCGACCTTGGCCTTGGCGTCGGCGCGGTAGCGGATGTTCGCGCGCCGAGCCTGGAAATCGGTGAAGGTGCTGCTGCTCGACACCTCGAGCCAGGTGCCGACGCCGGGCGCCCAGACCTCGAGGTCGTATGTCTTCGCGCTCGAGAACCCGGTGTCGCCGGCGGCGAGCGCCAGCACCCGATACGGCAACTCCAGCGCCTGGAGCACCGCCTCGGCGTGGCCGGTCATCTTCTCGTGCTCGGCCGGTGAATCCTCCGGCCGGACGAACCGCACCAGCTCCACCTTGTCGAACTGGTGCACCCGGATGAGCCCGCGGGTGTCCTTCCCGTGGGCACCCGCCTCCCGCCGGAAGCAGGGCGTGTACGCCGTATAGGCGATCGGCAGCGCCGCACCGTCGAGGATCTCGTCGCGGTGGATGTTGGTGACCGGCACTTCGGCGGTGGGCACCAGGAAGAAGTCGTCCGCCGGGGTGGCGTAGACGTCGTCCTCGAACTTGGGGAGCTGGCCGGTGCCGGTGAGCGTGGCGCGGTTGACGAGGAGCGGCGGCGAGACCTCGACGTACCCGTGCTGCCGGGTGTGGAGGTCGAGCATGAAGTTCTGGAGGGCGCGGACCAGGCGGCTCCCGGGGCCGGTGAAGAGCGGGAACCCGGAGCCGGTGATCTTGGCACCGCGCGGGAGGTCGAAGAGCCCGAGCGCAGCGCCCAGGTCCCAGTGGGCCCGGGGCGCGAACGGGAACTCGGGGGCCTTCCCCCAGGTGCGGATCACGCGATTATGGCTCGCGTCGCCGTCGGGCACGTCGGGAAGCGGCGTGTTGGGCACGCGCAGCAGGAGCCCCTCGAGCGCCTCGTCCACCGCGCGCACCTCGGCGTCGAGGCCCTTGACCTCCTCGCCCGAGGCCTTGAGCCGCGCCAGCAGATCGTCGGCGGGCTCCCGGGCCTTCTTCCGCCGCGCCACTTCCTCGTTGGCGGCGTTCCGCTCCGCCTTCAGGGCCTCCACGCGCGTCAGCCGCTCCCGGCGCCGGGTGTCGAGCGCGAGGAGCTCGTCCACCTGGCGGTCAAGCTCGGGATCCTGCCGACGGGCGAGCGCGGCACGGACCCCGCCGGGGTCCTGCCGCAGCCGCTTGATGTCGATCACCGTCGACTCAGTTGACCGGGATGCCGGGCTGCAGGTCGTGGTACCCGCAGTTGACGTCGGCAAGGATCCGGAACGTGAGCGTACGGGCGGAGTCGTTGACCGAGAGGATCTCGATCTTGCCGTAGCTCGCCGTGCCGGTCGTGCTGCAGAGGATGACCGACCGCGCCAGGTACACATCGCCCGGCGCCACCACCTGCACCGAGTCGAGGTTGTAGCCGTTGAGCGGCGCCGACGTGATCGAGTCGAACGGCACCGTCATCTTGATGAAGCCGGGGTTGGTCGTCGACTTGTTGAGGAGCCCGAGGAGCTGCACCGGGATCAGCTGGTGCTCGGTGTTCACCAGGTCGTAGGCGAAGTCGAAGTTGGAGCTCTGGTCGGTCCGGACGGTGGTATTGTTGGCCACCGAGAACGCGCTGGGCGTGGTCAACGCGCTGCCGTGGAGCGCGCCGAGGGTGACCGTGTCGACCGTGTTGGCGATGCTCGCGGTCGGGCGGAAGTCGGTCACGCTGCAGCCGGCGGCGACCACGGCCAAGCCGAAGGCGAGGGGTGTCAGGTATCGCATCGGGGCGAAGGTTAAGGCCCCTCCCGAAGTGGGTCAACCCACGGTGATTGCTTGACTTCGCCCTTTCCGGCCGGTACGTTCCGCCCCACGTTCCAGCCCTTGGGAGAGACGCGATGGCCGGTCTGCGCGAAGTCGTCCGGGCCCTGCTCGACCGCCCCGGCGTGGAGGCGGTGGCCGTGGTGAGCGGCGATGGCCTCACCATCGACCACGCGGCCCGCGGGAGCTTCGATGCCGAGACGGTGGCCGCCCTGGTCCCCGGCATCGTCCAGAACGCCCGCCGCCTCGGCACCACCGCCGAGCGCGGTGAGATGGGCCTCGGCGTCCTCGAGTTCGACCGCGGCCTCGCGGTGCTCTCCTCCCTCGGTCCCGAATCGCTCCTCTTGGTGCTGGTCGCCACCGGTTCCAACATCGGCGAGCTCCTCCACGATCTTCGCATCCATCGGTCTGCGTTGCAGCAGTTGGGTTAGAGCTATCCGCTATCAGCTATCAGTCAGGAGCCGGCAGTCGCTCCGCGCCCACGCCGCAATTGTTGAAACAATTCGACCAGCCTCGAACCGATAGCTGATAGCTGATAGCTGATAGCTGATAGCTGATAGCTGATAGCTGATAGCTGATAGCTGATAGCTGATAGCTGATAGCTGATAGC
>DASYXP010000179.1:0-1534 GCA_035934835.1 Gemmatimonadales bacterium
CATCCGGATCCGGCGGCTGGCGGAGAAGGTGAGGTTCTATGAGGGACGAGTGGTGAGCAGTGAGCGGTATGAGGTGAACGGGGAGCGGTCAACGGGCGACGGGGAACGGTCAACAGTGAACAGTCAACGGTGAGCGGGGGACGGGGGACGGGGGACGAGCAAGGGAGAGTGGGAAGCAGACGTCCGGTGCAACGTCATCCTGAGGGCCGAAGGCCCGAAGGATCGGCCCGCCCAGAAGCGCGGCATTGGCCGCACCACGTTCTCCCGTCGCCTCACCCCCTCTTCCCTTCTTATCGTCATCTCCCCTTCTTCCCCTCTCCTTCTCCTTCTCCCTTTCCTTCTCCTTTTCCTTCTCCTCCCTCCTCCTCCCCTTTTCACTTTTCACTTCTCACTTTTCACTTAAAGCATGCTCTCCATCGACCGCTGCGTCTGCCGGAATACGCTGTTCGCTGCGCTCCTCCCGCAGGCCCGCGCCGAAGGATGGGACCTCGAGCGGCTGGTGGAGGCCACCGGCTGCGGCGGGCAGTGCGGGCTCTGCCGCCCGTACCTGAAGCGGATGCTCGCCACCGGCGAGACCGTCTTCACGCAGATCCTGCTCGATTGAGGCCCGGCGCGCCGCCCCCCTCCCGCCGCCTCATTTTGACGCCACATTTCCCCTGATGTCCGAACCGACCCAGGGACCGCCTTCCCGCCGGCGCACCATCGCCACGCGGTTGAGCCGAACGCCGCTCGCCATCGCCGGCGCCATCACGGCGGGATGGGTCGGCTGCCTCCTGGCGTACTACCATCACATCGCCGGCGTCTTCGTGATGGCCCTGGCGACGGCGCTGGCCTTCTACGCCCGGCGCCGGGCGCAGGAGATCGTGGACGCCGAGGTCGAGGGGATCTCCCGCGCCCTCGATGCCGCCGCCGCGCGGAACCGGGAGCTCGAATCCTTCCGCCACCTGTCCCAGGTGCTGCTCTCGGGGCGGCCGCTGCCGGAGCTCTTCCATGAGATCGCCCGGCTGGCGGCCGAGCTGCTCGAGGGGGAGGCCTCGGGGATCGGGCTCGTCACCGAGGAGGGGCGGTTCCTCCGCATCGTCGCCGGCACCGGCCTGATGGCGCACGCGGTGGACCGGCTGGTGCCGGTCGACGGGTCGCTCGCCGGGTGGGTGGTGGGGCACGACCGTCCCCTCATCGCCGACGACATGCGGCAGGACCCGCGAAACTTCGACTTTCCCGACACGCCCCAGGCGCTCACCTCCGCGGTCATGACCCCGCTCCGCTCGAGCGGCCTCGTCATCGGGACCGTCGCGGTGATGAACCGGCGCGACGGCCGGTCCTTTCACGAGGACGACCTGTACCTGCTGCAGGCGCTCGCCGACCAGGCCGCCCTGGGCCTCGACCGCGCCAACGTCTTCGAGGAGAGCCAGCGGAATGCCGTGGCCCTGGCGGAGAAGAACCGCGAGCTCGAGCACGCCACGCGGCTCAAGGATGAGTTCCTCGCCAACGTGTCCCACGAACTCCGGACGCCGCTCAACGCCATCATCGGCTT
>DASYXP010000188.1:0-4263 GCA_035934835.1 Gemmatimonadales bacterium
GCCGCGGTTCATCCCGTTCATGCCGGCACGGGCCTTGCCGACACGATTGTTGACGATGATGTCGGGCTGGATCGAGCGGCAGAAGTTGTAGGTCTCGACGCCCATTTCCGGTGTCCAGTCTTTGATCCATTCGCCGTCAAACCAGAGGATGCCGATTTTGCCATAGTTGGTGAGCAGGTCTTTCAGCTCGGGCTTGAAATAGTCGTTGAAGTAGCGGGGGAAGTTGGGGTTGGCCCTGGCGTTGTTGTAGCCGATGCGCTGGGCGTCGGGGTGATGCCAGTCCATGATCGAGTGGTACCAGCACTGCACGAGCCCCTGCTTCCGCACGGCGACCGAGAGCTCGCGCATGATGTCGCGCCTGAACGGCGTCGAGCGGATGCAGAAGTCGGTGAGCCTGGAGTCGAAGAGGCAGAAGCCGTCGTGATGCTTGGTGGTGATGGTGACGTACTTCATCCCCGCGTCGTGCGCCATCGCGGCCCACTTGTCGGCGTCGAAGCGCGTCGGGTCGAAGCGCCCCACGAGCTTGTCGTACTCCCCGATCGGGATATGCGCGTTGTTCCTGATCCACTCGGCGTAGTCGTCCCGTCCGCCCCATGAGCCCTCGAGGACCGAATAGAGACCCCAGTGGATGAACATCCCGAACCGCGCCTCCCGCCACCATGTCATCCGGTCGTCGGGCGCCGGCGGGAGGACCGTGGCCCACATCCGGCCGGCCGGGTTCCACGGGAGCGCCAGCGCGCCGGCAGCGACGGCGCCGGACTTGAGGAAGTCACGACGGGGAAGCGTCATATGATCTCCGTGTAATACCTCGCCAACTGCTCCCCTCTCCACGTACGTGGAGAGGGGCGGGGGTGAGGAAGAGCGGATGGTCGAAGTCTAGCAGTAATGAGGGTCAAGCACGAAGTTGCCGCGCCAGCGCCTCCCCGGTCCGGAGCCCGTCGGTAGCCGCATCGGCGAACGACACCCCCCGGAGCCCGTTCCCGGTGATGGCGAGCCCCGGAAGCGCCGAGACCGCGGCCTCGATCCGCATGACTCGGACGGGATGCCCGATCTCGTACTGCGGGATGGCCCGGGGCCAGCGCACCACCTGCTCCAGCACCGGCGCATCGGAGATCCCGTAGAGCCGCGCCACCTCCGTGCGCGCCAGCGCCACGAGTTCCCCCTCCGAGAGCGCGCCCGCTTCCGGGTCCACGGCACCGCCGTACATGGTCCGGACCAGCGCGTGTTGAGCGGGCCCTCGGCCGGGATAGAGCTGCGCCTCCCAGAGGTTGCCGAGCATCCGGAAGCCTTCGCCCCGGGAAATGAGGACACCGAAGCCCTTCGGAATGCGCGCCGCGGCGGCGGGAGCGTAGCCGAGCGCCACGACGGCGACGGGAGGGCAGGGGATGGCGGCGAGCTCCGCCGCCAGGCGCTCGTCGTGTGGCACCAGGAGGGGCGCCACCGACCAGGGCTCGCCGGCCAGGATCACGCCGTCGGCGGGGATCGGCTCCCGGTCTCCCGCCACGGCGACCAGCCATCTGGCCCCCGCACGTGCGAGCCCGATGACGCTCGCGTTGCAGCGCACGGTGAACCCGCCCCGCTCCGCGAGCGTGCGGGGGAGTTGCTGCATGCCGAGCCTGAAGGAGGAGAGTCCGCCGGGGCCGGGCCCTTTCCGCCGGGCGATCATCCCGCGGATCAGGGAACCGTGCTCCCGCTCGAGCGCCGCCATCCGGGGGAAGGCCGCGGCGAGCGAAAGCCGTCGCGCATCGCCGGCGAAGATGCCGAGCGCCATCGGGAGGATCATCCGGTCGGCGACGTCGCTGCCCAGGCGGCGCGCGGCGAAGTTCCAGACCGACTCGTCGGCGCCGTCGCGACGGCGGGGGATGAACGGCTCTGCCAGCATCCGCGCGACGCCGCCCGGGCCCAGCACCCCTTCGGTGAGGAGCCCCACGGGATTGGCGATGAGCCGCCGCATCCGGCCGGCCCGGAAGAGGAAGCGGCGGGCCGATGCCGCGTTGGCCGGCACCCGCTCGCCGCTGAGACCGACGTCGTCGATGAGCCGTTCGAGCTCCGGGCGCCCGCCCAGGTAGCCCGACGGGCCCCCCTCCACCAGCCAGCCATCCTGCGAAATGCTCCGCGCCTTGCCGCCGACCTGGGGGGCGCGTTCCAGCACCAGCACTTCGTGTCCGCCGACGCGCTGTGCCGACCACGCCGCCGCGAGCCCAGAGATCCCGCCGCCGATGACGACGATGCGCCGCATGCTATACCGTGCGGCTGAAGACCGGCTTCGCCTCGCCCTCGTGCTTTTCCCGCTGGTAGCGGTCGAAGCACATCGCCAGGTTGCGCACGAAGAGCTCGCCCACCGGCGTGGCCTCGATGCGCTCCTTGCCGATCCTGACGAGCCCTTCCCGCTCCGGCCCCGCCAGGAGCGCCAGGTCCTCCGCGAAGTAGCTCGCGAAGTCGATCCCGTACCGCCGCGAGATGTCGCCGGTGTCGACCCGGAAGTTGCACATCAGCTCGTGGATCACCGTGCGCCGCACCTCGTCGTCCGCGCTCCGGGGGACGCCGCGCGTCACCGGGAGTTCGCCCGCCTTGATGCGTGCCTCGTAAGTCGAGAGCTTCTTCTCGTTCTGGACGTAGGCGCCCCGCACGTCGCCGATGGCGGAGATGCCGATGCCGAGGACGTCGTCGCCGGGGATGACGGCGTAGCCCTGGAAGTTCCGCCGCAGGCGCCCTTCGTGCTTGGCGCGGGCGAGCTCGTCGTCGGGGCGGGCGAAGTGGTCCATCCCGATCGGCTCGTATCCCGCTTTGAGGAAGCGCTCCCGGGCGATGGCGAAGAGCGCCACCTTGGTGGCGGCATCGGGGAGCTGGTCCTCCTCGATCTTCTTCTGGTGCCCGCGCACCCACGGCACGAAGGCGAACGAGTACACCGCCGCGCGGTCGATGCCGAGCCCGATGACCGAATCCACGGTGCGCTCGAAGCTCTCCGGCGTCTGGAGCGGGAGCCCGTAGATGAGGTCGACGTTGATGCCGCGGAATCCCCGGCGGCGGGCCTGCTCCACCAGCGCGGCGGTCTGCTCCAGCGACTGCACCCGGTTGATCGCCTCCTGCACCACGGGGGTCAGGTCCTGGACGCCGAAGGAGATCCGGTTGAAGCCGAGGTCGGCGAGGGCGTCGATGTGGGCGGCGGAGGTGACCCGGGGATCGGCCTCGAGTGCCAGCTCCGCCCCCTTCGACGGATGAAATCGCTGGAGCAGGTGACTCAGCAGGTCGGTGAGCTGCGCCGGGGAGAAGTAGGTCGGCGTCCCCCCGCCCAGGTGCAGCTGCGCAAAGCGCCGGCGGTTCGGCAGGCGCTCTGCCAGGAGGTCGATCTCGCGCTTGACCAGCTCGAGGTATGGCTCGGCCACGTCGCGGTGCTTCGTGATGATCACGTGGCAGCCGCAGAAGAGGCAGCGCTCCTCGCAGAAGGGGAGGTGCAGGTAGAGTGAGAGCGGGGCATCGCCCAGCTTGTCCGCTTCGGCCAGCCGCACCAGGTACTCGTCGGTGCCGACCCCTTCGTTGAACTCGACGGCGGTCGGGTAGCTGGTGTAGCGCGGCCCCGGCCGGTCGTGGCGGGCCAGCAGCTCGGCGGTGACCTCGCGCCCCACCGGCCGCTCGGCGCCGGTCGCCGCGGGTGCAGCGTGCTTCGGATCCATTACGGCCTCCCGTTCGACGTGGCGAGCGCCGCCAGCTCGTCGAGGAAATCCGGCTCCAGCTCCACCGACCCGACGCGGAGGAAGTCGGTGCCCCCCGCCTCGAGGAACGTCTCGCGCCCCCGGATCCCGATCTCCTCGACCGTCTCCAGCCCTTCGGTCACGAACCCCGGGGTGATGACCGCGACCCGGCGGATCCCACGGCGCGGCAGCTCTTCCAGCAGGCCGGCGGTGGCGGGCTTGAGCCACGGCTCCGGGCCGAACTTCGACTGGAAGGCGAGGGTCGCGCGTTCGGCCGGCCAGGAGATCGCCTTGAGGAAGGCGTCGGTCGTCGCGCGGCAGTCGCGGACGTAGACGCCGCGTTCGCGGCGGTCGTAGCGCACCGGGATCCCGTGGAACGAAATGACAAGGTGCTCGACGTCGTGTCCCGCCGAGTCGAGGTCGCGCCGCCAGCGAGAGGCCATCGCGTTGATGTAGCCCGGCGCGGCCGGGTCCACCAGGCGTTCCACCAGCCGATCGGCGATCCCGGCGCGCCGGGCGGCCTCCCGGGCGCGCTGGAAGGCGGTCCCGGTGGTGGCGTCGGTGCGGTGGG
>DASYXP010000194.1:0-9955 GCA_035934835.1 Gemmatimonadales bacterium
GACCGTCTACAACTCCTCCAAGTACGTCGGGGCCATCGCGGCGACGGTGGGTCCCGAGTCCGGTGGGTGGTCGGTCACCGGGAGCCTCAACGCGGTCGGCCCCTACGCCCCGTTCGACGAGCCGGGGGTCGAGCTCCCGGCGTACGGGCTGGTCCACCTGAGCGCCTACGTGCGGCGAGGACCCATGGCCCTCGAACTGGGCATCCGGAACCTGCTGGATCACACCTATCCGGCGATTCGGGCGGGGGGGTACGTGTCCCCGGGCCTGCCCCGGACCATCTACACCACGCTCCGGTATCGCTGGCCATAGGCCGGACCCCGCCGGGGGCAGGGGGTGAGGTTCCGCGCCGCACCGGCGCGGGCTACAATTCATCCCTCACGCCGCGACCGCGCCCGTAGCTCAGCTGGATAGAGCAACAGCCTTCTAAGCTGTGGGTCGGAGGTTCGAATCCTCCCGGGCGCACTGGGTACCTGCCGGTGTTGGACGTTGGTCGTTGGTCGTTCGAAGGCAGTCTCGCTCGATCCCGGCAACGACGACCGATCGCCAACCGCCAAAGTCCAACGACCAATGACCAACGACCAAGGCCTGATGACCGATCCCGCCATCCTTCCTGCACGAGGCGCATCCCACCGCTCGCGGGGAGTGGCGTTCGTGCTGGCGCTCTTCTTCGGGGTGTTCGGCGCCCACCGGTTCTACGTGGGGCGCACCACCAGCGCCGTCGTCCAGCTGCTCACGCTCGGCGGGCTGGGGATCTGGGCCCTGATCGACTGCGTCCTGATCGGCAGCGGCAACTTCCGCGACGCCGAAGGGCGCCGCCTGACCCGCTGGGATCCGCAGGAAGCGGAGCCGTACGGCGAGGACCTTCCGCCCGAGGTCGTCGAGGAGATCGACGCGTTGCACGCCCACATCGCCGACCTGACCGAGCGCCTCGATTTCGCGGAACGGATGCTCGCCGATCCGTCGCGCCGTCCCGGGGCCGGCCGATGAGGGTCGCCAGCGCATGAGTTCCGCCCCGTTCTGCACCGCCTGCGGCGCCACGATCCCCGCCGACGCCACCGAGTGCCCGGTGTGCCACGCGCCGGCCATGCCGGCCGGTCCGGTGGCGGCCCCCGCGCCCTCCACCGGTGCGCCCCGGACCTCCGCCGGCGCCCCGGAGGTGGACGATGAGGCGCCGATGCAGGCGGAGCTCCGCGCCCAGCTCGAGGAGGCCAGCCTCGGCGAGTACGACATCATCGGGGAACTGGGCCGCGGCGGGATGGCCACGGTGTATCTGGCCCACGAGATCGCGCTCGACCGCAAGGTGGCCATCAAGGTGATGTCGCCGGCGGTGATGCTCTCGCCCAAGATGGCGGAGCGGTTCAAGCGCGAGGCCCGCACCGCCGCGGCGCTCAGCCACCCCAACATCGTGCCGATCTACGCCGTCCGGGAGACCGACCGGCTGGTGTACTTCGTGATGAAGTGCCTGATGGGCCGGCCCCTCGACAGCATCATCAAGGAAGTGGGCCCGCTCCCCATCGGGATGATGCAGACCATTTTCTCCCAGGTGGCGAGTGCGCTGTCCTACGCGCACAAGCGCGGCGTGATCCATCGCGACATCAAGCCCGCCAACATCATGATCGACGAGGACGGTGCGGTCGTCGTCACCGACTTCGGGATCGCCAAGGCGGGGGAGTCGACAGGCCTGACCGTCACCGGCAGCACCATCGGTACCCCGGCCTACATGAGCCCGGAGCAGTGCGGCAACAAGAACGTCGGCCCCGCCTCCGACCAGTACTCGCTCGGCACCGTGGCGTACGAGATGCTCGCCGGTCGGGTGCCCTTCGATGGCGACACCGCCATCGGGCTCATGTACGCGCAGTTCTACCACGCGCCCCCGCCGCTCGAGCAGTTCCGTGCCGACGCCCCGGCGGAGCTGCTGGCGGCGGTCATGCGGATGCTGGAGAAGGATCCCGAGCATCGGTGGCCGTCGCTGGAGGCGGCGGTCAAGGCGGTGGGGATGCCGCAGACCGAGGGGATCGACGACCCGATCCGGGTGGAGATGGCCCGGCTGGGCAGTTCTGGCTCGGTGCCGAAGCTGCTGGCGCTCTCCCACACGCCCAACAGCCCGCTGCCGCGGATGTCATCGACCGGGCCGCGCTCCAACCCCGGGCTCCGGTCCAACCCCAACGCGGTGACGATCCCGTTCACCGCCTCGGGGCCAAGTCGCCGGCTGCGGCGCGGGTTCCATCTGTCAGGCCCGGCGTGGGCCGGGATCGGCGGGATCGCGATGGTGGCGGTGCTCTATTTCCTCGGTGTGTTCCGCGGGCGCGCGGTGCCCCCGGTCGTCGCTGCGCCGCCGGTCGCGGGGTCCGCCACCACGCCGGCAGGCCCCGTTGCGACCAAGCCCCGGCCCAAGCCGGAGCCCGCGCGGACCCGGGCCGAGCGTGGCCGCAAACCGGAGGGCACTACGACGACGGCCGCCGCCCCGGCCCCCGTGCGGCGCGAGGCGGCGCCCACGCCGCCGCCCCTCCCGGCCGACCCGCGCACCGATACCCTCGCCACCCGGGCCGCCATCGACGTCGTCATCAAGCTCTTCCGCCAGTCCATCGAATCACGGGACCTTGCCAAGGTCGCGATCGCCTATCCCGGCCTCACGGTCAAGCAGCAGCAGGAGTTCACGGACCTCTTCCAGAAGTCCCAGAACCTGCGGATGACCCTGGTGGTGGAAAAGCTCAACAAGCTCACCGAGAACTCGGCCGAGGTGTCGCTGCGGGGGAGCTACCAGTACACCGACGTGAAGAGCCACCGCAACAAGCTCGACGACTACAAGAAGAAGGCGACGCTCGCCTTCGCCGCCGGCGCCTGGCGCCTGAGCGAGATCCACTGACGGCCGGGCGTCCGAGCGCAGTCTGACCGGGGCCGCCTCGCAAGGGACGGCCCCGTATCACTTGGCAGGACCACGATCCATCGGGGGCAAGCGTGCTGGGTGCCGCATTCACGCCGCGCCGGACCGACCTGGGCGAGATGCTCCGCCTGGCGGTGCCGGTCGTGACGGTGCAGGTGGGGTTGATGTTCATGGGTGTCGTTGACACCGTGATGGTCGGGCACCTCTCCAAGGAGGCGCTCGCCGCGGTGGCCCTCGGCAACGTGTATGTGTTCGCCTCGATCTGCATCGGGATGGGCACCCTGATGGTCATGGATCCGATCGTCTCCCAGGCCGTCGGGGCGGGAGACGCCGTGGCCGTCGCACGGGGCGTGCAGCGGGGCCTCGTCCTGGCGCTCCTGCTCACCATCCCGTGCACCCTCCTCCTCCTCCCCGGCGAGTCCGTCCTCGGCTGGCTCCACCAGCCGCCCGAAGTGGTCCCGCTCGCCGCCCGCTACACCCGCGCCACGCTCGCCGGGATGTTCCCGTTCTTCGCGTTCATCGTCTTCCGCCAGACGCTCCAGGCGATGAACCGGATGGCGCCGATCGTCTGGGTGGTCATTGCGGGGAACCTCATCAACCTGGCCCTCAACTACGGGCTCATTTACGGCCACTGGGGGCTCCCGGCCCTGGGCGTGGTCGGGTCGGGCTACGCCACCGCCGTCGGGCGCACCGCGCTCGGCGCCGGTGTCCTGGTGCTCGCGTGGCCGGTGCTCCGGCCGGCGCTCCTCCCGCTGCGCCGGGATGCGCTCGATCCCGCACCCCTCCTCCGGATGACGCGGCTGGGGTTCCCGATCGCCGTCACGATGGAGCTGGAATACGGGGCCTTCGCCATCGTCGGCCTGATGATGGGGACCCTCGGCACCCTGCAGATGGCCGGGCACCAGATCGCGCTCAACCTGGCATCGCTCACGTTCATGGTGCCGCTCGGCGTCTCTGGTGCGGGAGCGGTATTGGTGGGGCAGGCCATCGGCCGCGGCGATGCCGACGGGATGCGTCGAGCGGCCGGTGCCGCGCTCGTCATCGGGGTCGGATTCATGGCGTGCACCGCCGTCGTGTTCACGCTGACTCCCGGCGCCTTCGCGGCCCTCTACACCACCGACCCTGGGGTGTACGCGCTCGCCGCGACGCTCATCCCGATCGCCGGGCTCTTCCAGGTCTTCGACGGGACCCAGGCGGTGACCGTCGGGATCCTCCGCGGGGCGGGGGACACGTCCGCGCCGATGGTCATCAACGTGCTGGGGTTCTGGCTGGTGGGCGTGCCGGTGAGCCTCCTGTTCGGGTTCGCGCTGCACGGCGGCCCGGTCGGGCTCTGGTGGGGGTTCGTGGCGGGACTCGCCGCCGTGGCGCTCTTCCTGGTGCTGCGCCTCCGGATCCGCTTCCGGCGGGCCGTCGAGCGGGTCGTCATCGATCGTTCCCGCACCGGCGAACATCCGCGCCCCGACCCGCCGGTCGAGGTCCCGTCGGTGATGTGAAGGACCGCCGAACGCCAAGGGCGCCGACGGTCATCCCATCGGCGCCCTCGCCTGCAATTCTCCCGGTGACCAGCTTCGCGGCGACCGCCTCCCCGCCTACATGTTCGCGACCATCGCCTGGCCGAATTCCGAACACTTCACTTCCTTCGCGCCGTCCATGAGCCGGGCAAAGTCGTAGGTCACGGTCTTCTGCGAAATGGCCCGCTCCAGCGACCGGATGATCAGGTCCGCCGCCTCATCCCACCCCATGTAGCGGAGCATCATCTCGCCCGACAGGATGACCGACCCCGGGTTGACCTTGTCCTTTCCGGCGTACTTGGGAGCCGTTCCGTGGGTGGCCTCGAAGACGGCGTGGCCGCTCGTGTAATTGATGTTGGCCCCCGGGGCGATCCCGATCCCGCCCACCTGCGCCGCCAGCGCGTCGGAGATGTAGTCGCCGTTCAGGTTGAGCGTCGCCACGACGCCGTACTCCTTGGGGCGGGTGAGGATCTGCTGGAGGAAGGCGTCGGCGATCACATCCTTGATCACGAGCCCGCCCGGCAGCCGGCACCAGGGCCCGCCGTCGATCTCGACGGCGCCGTACTCCTGCTTGGCGAGCTCGTAGCCCCAGTCACGGAAGCCCCCTTCCGTGAACTTCATGATGTTCCCCTTGTGGACCAGCGTGACGCTCTCGTGCTTCTGCGCCAGGGCGTAGTCGATGGCCGAGCGGACCAGGCGCTTGGTGCCCTCCTCCGACACCGGCTTGATGCCGAATGCGCTGGTGGCGGGGAACCGGATGTTCTTGACGCCCAGGGTGCCCTGCAGGAAGGTGAGCAGCTGCTTCGCCTCCGCCGAGCCCGCCTTCCATTCGATGCCGGCGTAGATGTCCTCGGTGTTCTCCCGGAAGATCACCATGTTCACGTCCTCCGGCCGCTTGACCGGCGACGGCACCCCGGTGAAGTAGCGCACCGGGCGGACGCAGGCGTAAAGGTCGAGCTTCTGGCGCAGGGTCACGTTGAGCGACCGGAACCCGCCTCCCACCGGCGTCGTGAGCGGCCCCTTGATGGCCACCAGGTGGTGCTGGATGGCGCGCAGCGTGTCGTCGGGGAGCCAGTTGTCGAACTTCTGTTTCGCCTTCTCGCCGGCGTACACCTCGAACCAGGCGATCGTGCGCTTCCCGCTGTACGCCTTGGAGACCGCGGCGTCGAACACGAGCCGCGATGCACGCCAGATGTCCGGTCCGGTGCCGTCCCCCTCGATGAACGGGATGATCGGCCGGTCCGGCACGCGGAGCTTGCCGCCCTGCATCGTGATGGTCTCGCCCTCGGCGGGGGCGCTCAGGTCGGTGTACGTGGGGTTCGCCATGGTGGTCCCGGAGTGGTCGTTCGTGGGGTGATGCGTGGTGGGCGAGAAGTTAATCGCCCCGCTAGATTCTCGCCCGTGACTCCGCCGATCTGGTCGCCCACCCCCGTCGACGTCGCCCGCGCCAACCTGACCGCCTTCATCGGCGCGGTCTCCGCGCGCCATCCCGCCGCCGGCATCTCCGATTTCGACTCCCTCTACCGGTGGTCGCTCCGCGAGCCGGGGCAGTTCTGGGCGGAGGTCTGGCGGTTCGGGGGCGTCATTGCGGACGAGGGGCCGGGTCGCGAGCCGTGGGATGCGGTGGGCGTCGGGCTCGACCGGATGGCGCCTCCCGATCCGGTGGCCGGCCCCGCCTGGTTCCCGGGCGCGCGGCTCAACTTCGCCGAGAACCTCCTGCGCTATCGCGATGGCCGGCCGGCGATCGTATCGTGGGATGAACGCGGTCCCCGGCAGCGGTGGACCTACGCGGAGCTGGCGGCTGAGGTCGCGCGGGTCGCGGGCGCGCTCAGGGCCGTCGGCGTCAGGCCGGGAGACCGCATCGCGGGCTTCGTCCCCAACGTTCCCGAGGCCGTCATCGCGATGCTCGCCGCGACGAGCCTGGGGGCCGTCTGGTCGTCGTGCAGCCCCGACTTCGGCGCCAAGGGGATCCTCGACCGCTTCGGCCAGATCGAGCCCACGGTGCTCTTCGCGGCGGACGGCTACCGATACGCCGGCAAGGAGATCGACCTCCGCGACCGGATCCGCGAGGTCGTGGCGCACCTTCCAGCGCTCAAGGTGGTGGTCGGCATCCCGGTCCTCCGGCCCGATCCCGACTGGAGCGGCGTGCCCCGGGCGTCGGCGTGGGAGGCGTTCGCGCGGACCGGTGCCGGCGTGCCGCTCGCCTTCCTCCGCCTGCCGTTCGACCACCCGGCGTACATCCTCTATTCCAGCGGCACCACCGGGCTCCCGAAGTGCCTGGTGCATGGCGCTGGCGGCACCCTCCTGCAGCACCTGAAGGAATTGGTGCTGCACACCGACCTCACCCGGGACGACCGGATCTTCTACTTCACCACCTGCGGGTGGATGATGTGGAACTGGCTGGTGTCTTCGCTCGCGGTCGGCGCCACGGTGGTGCTGTATGACGGCGCGCCGCTGGCACCGGCGCCGTCCATCCTCTGGGACCTGGCGTCGGCCGAACGGGTCACGGTGTTCGGGACCAGCGCCAAGTACCTGGCGCTGAGCGAAAAGGAGGGCCTCCGCCCGGGCGCCACCCATGATCTCGGGGCCCTGCGCGCCATCCTCTCGACCGGCAGCCCCCTCGCCGCCCACAGTTACGACTACGTCCGCGACCACGTGAAGGCCGCCGCCCGGCTCTCCAGCATCAGCGGCGGCACCGACATCGTCTCCTGCTTCGCCCTCGGCAACCCGATCGGGGCGGTCTACCGCGGCGAGCTGCAGGCCCTGGGTCTCGGCATGGCGGTCGAGGTGTGGACGCCCGATGGCCGTCCCGTCATCGGGGAGCCCGGGGAGCTCGTCTGCACCGCCCCCTTTCCGTCGATGCCGGTGTGCTTCTGGAACGATCCCGATGGCGCCAAGTACCGGGCCGCCTACTTTGAACAGTTCCCCGGCGTGTGGTGTCATGGGGACTGGGCCGAGCGGACGCCGCACGGCGGGCTCATCATCTATGGCCGGAGCGACGCGACGCTCAATCCGGGCGGCGTGCGGATCGGCACGGCGGAGATCTACCGGCAGGTCGAGCAGCTGCCGGAGATCATCGAGAGCCTTGTGGTGGGGCAGGAGTGGCAGGGCGACGTCCGGATCGTGCTCTTCGTCAGGCTCCGGCCGGGGGTGGCCCTCGACGATGCGCTCCGGGAGCGGATCCAGCGACAGGTCCGCGCCAGCACGAGTCCCCATCACGTCCCCCGGAAGATCATCCAGGTGGAGGACATCCCCCGGACCATCAGCGGCAAGATCACCGAGCTCGCGGTCCGGAACGTGATCCACGGCCGCCCCGTCCGGAACGTCGATGCGCTGGCCAACCCGCAGGCGCTCGACCTCTATCGCGACCTGGCCGAGCTCCGCGACTAGTCGGCGGTGGCCCCAAGCTGTTACATTGGAACCGCTTAGGCTCCCCGCCCCCCGCCACCTGTTCGCGCAGGAGGTCCCGATGGCCACCGCGGCCGCGCCCCTCGGGCTCACCACCACGAAGGCCCCGTTCATCGAACAGGCCCAGGCGGCGGGCAAGCTCTACGTCCACCAGCCGTACGAGCAGTATTCCGACGAGAACCACACGGCGTGGCGGCGGCTCTACGCCCGGATGGATGGCCGGTGGCACCAGTACGCCAATGAGCGGTTCCTGCAGGGGATCGACAACCTGTGCCTCGATCCGACCCGGGTCCCCCGCCTCGACGACGTCAACAAGTTCATGGCCCCGCTGACTGGCTTCAAGGCCAAGCCCGTCAGCGGCTACGTGCCGGCATTCCTCTTCTTCGACCGGCTTCGGAACCGTGAGTTCCCGACCACCATCACCATCCGCGACGCCGCCACGCTCGACTACCTGCCCGAGCCGGACATCTTCCACGACATCGCGGGCCACGTCCCGATGCACACGGACAAGGCGTTCGCGGACGCGCTGGTGCGCTTCGGCGACTGCGCCCACACCGCCGCGGAGATCGTGGCGGGCATCGCGGACGAGAAGGAGAAGATCCGCCGGGTCACGAGCGTGTTCAAGGCGCTGGCGCGGTTCTTCTGGTTCACCGTCGAATTCGGGCTGATGAAGGGGGCGCGGCCGGGCGAGCTCAAGGTCTACGGCAGCGGGCTCCTCAGTTCCTTCGGCGAGATCGCCCATTCGATCGACAGCCCCGAGGTCCAGCGGTACCCGATCCAGCTCGAATGGGTCATCAACCAGTACTTCGAGATCGACCACTACCAGCCGCTCCTTTTCGTGGTCGACTCCTTCGACCACCTGTTCGACCTGGTCGGGGAGCTGGAGCGGTGGATGAAGGACGGCAAGCTCGACAACGTGAGTCCCGGCGAGCCCGGCATGAGCGAGGCCGACGTCCGGAGCTTCCTCGACGCTTCACTCCGCCTGGCCTGAGCCGGCGCGCACCTTCGGAGGGACGATGGCCACCACGGTCAAGATGAACCCCAACACCGCCCACGACACCTTCCCGATCAACGGGACGGACTACATCGAGTTCTGGGTCGGCAACGCCCGCCAGGCGAGCCTCTACTACCGGCACGCCTGGGGCTTCAAGCTCACCGGCTATCGGGGGCCGGAGACCGGCGTCCGCGACCGTGCCAGCTACCTGCTGGAGCAGGGAAAGCTCCGCTTCGTGCTCACCTCGCCCCTCGGGCCGGACGGCCCCATCGCCGACCACATCCGGCTCCACGGCGACGGCGTGCGCGACATGGCCTTCTGGGTCGACGACGCCCGCGACGCCCACGCCAAGGCCGTCGCCCGCGGCGCGCGGAGCGCCCAGGCCCCGACGGTCCACCGCGATGACCAGGGCGAGGTCGTCAGCGCCGCCATCCATATCTATGGCGATACCATCCACTCCATCGTGGAGCGGAAGAACTACCGCGGACTCTTCCTCCCCGGCTTCGTGGCCGTCGATGCGCCCGCCGTGGCGGACCCGACCGGGCTCAAGTACGTCGACCACTGCGTCGGCAACGTCGAACTGGGCCGGATGAACGAATGGGTCAAGTTCTACGAGGACGTCCTCGGCTTCTACAACCTCCTGTCGTTTGACGACAAGACCATCTCGACCGAGTACTCGGCCCTGATGTCGAAGGTGATGTCGAACGGCAACGGCCGGATCAAGTTCCCGATCAACGAGCCCGCCGCCGGGAAGAAGAAGTCCCAGATCGATGAGTACCTGGAGTTCTACCGCGGTCCCGGCGTCCAGCACATCGCGATCGCCACGGACGATATCGTCAAGACCGTCCGCACCCTCAAGGCGCGGGGCGTCGAGTTCCTCAAGGTCCCCAAGGCCTACTACGACACCGTCCTCGACCGGGTCGGCAAGATCGACGAGGACATCGCGCCCCTGGCGGACCTCGGCGTCCTGGTCGACCGCGACGACGAGGGGTACCTCCTCCAGATCTTCACCAAGCCGGTCCAGGACCGGCCGACGCTCTTCTACGAGATCATCCAGCGCAAGGGCGCCAAGAGCTTCGGGGCGGGGAACTTCAAGGCGCTCTTCGAGGCCATCGAACGCGAGCAGGCGGCGCGAGGGAACCTCTAGATGCCGTTCT
>DASYXP010000195.1:0-14731 GCA_035934835.1 Gemmatimonadales bacterium
CGTTGAGCGCGCGGCGGGCGGCAGCGGTGTCCTGGCGCGCGGCCGGCTCCGGCACCCGGATCCAGGACGACAGCGATGCCGGGCCGACCGGCACTTCCGCCGCCGGCCCGAAGACGCTCTGGGCCATCGCGGGGCGGTCGATCGCGAGCGTCAGGGCGCGGCGGACCCCGGGATCCGAGAGGATCGGGTGCGGGCGTGAGGTGTCGGCCGGGTCGCGCCGGTTATAAAGGAAGTAGCCCAGGGTGAACGAGGGCACCGCCACCAGGCGGAGGTCGGTGTCGGCGCGCACCCGGTCCTGGTTCGACACCGGGAGGATGTTCTCCAGCGCATCTCCCTCGCCGCCCAGCAGCAGGTTCATCCGGGCGTCGCCGTCGGCGGCGGCCCGGAAGATGACGCGGTCAAGCTTCGGGGCGCCGAGGAAGTACTTCGGGTCGGCGGCCAGCTCGACGAACTCGCCCGGCACGCCGCGGACCCAGCGGTAGGGCCCGTCGCCCACCGGCGAGCGGGCAAAGTCCGATGCGGCCACCGCGGCGGGCGCCATCCCCTCAAGGAGGTGCGCCGGGAGGACCTGGACCTGGTAGACCGCGTCGTAGAACTGGCTCGGATACCAGTGGGTGAACCCGATGGCCACGTGGAGCGCATCGAGTGCGGTGACCGACGCGATCGGGCGGAGCAGGGTGGCGAGCGTGGGATTGACCCCGGGGTCGCGCGCGCGGGCAAAGCTGAAGACGACGTCGCGCGCGGTGACCGGCGCGCCATCCTGCCAGCGGGCGCGGGGGTCGAGCGCGAAGACCAGCGTCAGCGAATCGCGGCGGGTCCACGAGCGGGCGAGCTGCGGGATGAATGCGGAATCGCCTGCGGTGGCGAGGGTGGGGCCGAGCCGGGCCAGCCGGAGGAAGAGCAGGTCCGCGACGTCCTGGTTGCTGCTTCCCTGGATGAGGGTCGGGATCGGGAGCCCGGGATACTGGCCCGTCACCACGACGATGCTGCCGTGATCGGACTGGGCCCGGAGCGCGGGCGCGACGACGAGCGCGGCGGCGAGGACCAGCAGGCGGCGGATGTGCGTCGGCATGGGTTAGAAGGAATAGCAGTGCCGCGTCGCGGCGCTAGGGGGTGCTCAGCGCCGCCACGTCCATTCGTCGGTGCGGAACTTCGGCACGTGGCGTTCCGCGAGGGCGGTGGCGCGTTCGGCAAGGTCACCGGCGGCGTCCCAGGTGCCGACCCAGCCATCCCGCGCCGCGCGGGCGACGGCTTCGGCGACCTCGTCGGCCTTGATACGGCGGCCGAGCAGCTCGGCGAGTGAGACGTCGGCGCCCATCGGAGGTGCGCCACGCGTCACGTCGTTGACCGTGGCCTGGGTGCCGGCGAGGAGGATGGAGCCGTGCTGGAGGAATGCGTCGCCGCGGCGGAGCTGGGCGCTGCCCGTCACCTTGCGGCCGCGGGCCACGATCTCGCCGCCGACCGGCGCGGCGAAGCAGGCGCCGTCCTCCAGCGCGGGCGGATCGACCGGCTTGCGCGCGAGCGTCACGGCGGCGCCAATTGCGCGCAGGCCGTCGGCGATCACGGTGTGGATGGCGTGGTAGGTCTCGGCCAGGGTGCCGAAGGTGTCGGTCGGGGCGGCGACGGCGTAGGTGAGTTCGTCGGCGTGCCATACCGCCCGCCCGCCCGTCGGGCGGCGGACCACCGCCAGCCCGAGTGCCGCGATCCGGTCGGCATCGTAGCGGCGGAGGGCGGGTTCGTGGGCGCCGAAGGAGAGGGTGGCGGGGGCCCAGCGATAGAGACGCAGCACGCCGATCCGTTCAGCGGCGGCGAGGTCGAGGAGGGCCTCGTCGCGGGCCATGTTCTCGGGCCCGGCGTGGGCGGCGTCGAGCCAGAGGTGCCAGTGCATGGGGAGAAAATAGCGAAGGAAAGCGAAGGAAAGCGGGGGAAAGCGAAGGAAAGCGGCGGAAAGCACAGGAAAGCGGGGGAAAGGTCCGCCGCCTTCCAACGCCTTCCTACGCCTTCCTAGGCTTTCCTACGCTTTCCTACGCTTTCCTACGCCTTCCTACGCCTTCCTCCGCCTTCCTCCGCTAGCCGAGATAATCTTCCATCGGCGGGCAGGTGCAGACCAGGTTGCGGTCGCCGTAGGCGCCGTCGATGCGGCTCACCGTGGGCCACGACTTGTGGGCGCGGGTGGCGGCGGTGGGGAAGGCGGCGCGTTCCCGGCTGTAGGGCCGGTCCCATCCGTCGGCCAGCAGGTCGGCCAGCGGGTGCGGCGCGTGGGTCAGGATGTTGTCGCCCTTGGCGGCGGCGCCGGACTCGACCTCCGCCACCTCGGCGCGAATGGCGATGAGCGCATCGCAGAAGCGGTCGAGCTCCGCCTTGGGCTCGCTCTCCGTCGGCTCGACCATCAGGGTGCCCGCCACCGGGAACGACACCGTCGGCGGATGGAACCCGAAGTCGATGATCCGCTTGGCCACGTCCTCCACCTCCACCGCCGCCGACGCCTTGAACGGGCGGCAATCGAAGATGCATTCGTGGGCCACCAGGCCGTGGGCGCCGGTGTAGAGCACCGGGATGTGGGCCCTGACCCGCGCCGCGATGTAGTTCGCGTTGAGGATCGCGATGCGGGTCGCCGCGGTCAGCCCGTCGGGGCCCATCAGCGCGATGTACGCCCAGGAGATCGGCAGGATCGAGGCGCTGCCCCACGGCGCGGCGGAGATCGTGCCCGCCGGCTCGGCGCCGCCCACCGGGATGACCGGATGGCCGGGGAGGTGCGGCGCCAGGTGCGCCGCCACGCCGATCGGCCCCACGCCGGGGCCGCCGCCGCCGTGCGGGATGCAGAACGTCTTGTGCAGGTTCAGGTGGCAGACGTCGGCGCCGATGTCCCCCGGGCGGCAGAGGCCGACCTGGGCGTTCATGTTGGCGCCGTCCATGTACACCTGCCCGCCGTGGGCGTGGACCACCTGGCAGATCTCGGCGATCGACCCCTCGAAGACGCCGTGGGTCGAGGGGTAGGTCACCATCAGCGAGGAGAGCCGGGCCTCGTGCTCCTTCGCCTTCGCCTTGAGGTCGCCGACGTCGATGTTGCCCTGCAGGTCGGTCCGGACGGCGACGACCTCGAGGCCCGCCATCACGGCGCTGGCCGGGTTGGTGCCGTGTGCCGATGCTGGGATGAGGCAGATGTTGCGGTGGCCCTCGCCGCGGGCACGGTGCCAGGCCTGGATCACCGCGAGCCCGGCAAATTCGCCCTGGGATCCGGCGTTGGGCTGGAGCGACACGCGCGCGAACCCGGTGATCTCCGCGAGCCACGCCTCGAGGGTGCGGAAGAGCTCCTGGTATCCCGCCGTCTGTTCCACCGGCGCGAACGGATGCAGCCGGGCGAACCCAGGCTCGCTGATCGGGTACATCTCGGCCGACGCATTGAGCTTCATCGTGCACGAGCCGAGCGGGATCATCGCCGAGGTGAGCGAGAGGTCCCGGGCCTCGAGGCTCCGGAGGTACCGGAGCATCTCCGTCTCCGACCGGTGGCGGTGGAAGACGGGGTGGGTGAGGAACGCCGAGGTGCGCCGGAGCGCCTTCGGGGTCGAGAGCTCGGGTGCCGGCGTGAGGTCGTCGAGCTTGAAGGGGAGCGGCCGGCCGAGGTTGAAGGCGAGGGCCAGCCGCTCGATGTCGGCGCTGGTGGTGGTCTCGTCGACCGATGCGCTCAAGCGGGTGGCCGAGACCTGGCGCACGTTGATGCGGGCGGTGCGCATCGCGTCGAGGACCTGGGGGGTGAACGACGCATCGACGTCGACCGCCACCGTGTCGAAGAACGACTCGTGCACCACCTTGTACTTGAGCCGCTTGAGCGCATCGGCGAGGAGTGCCGCGCGGGCGTGGGTCCGCTCGGCGATGCGCCTGAGGCCATCGGGGCCGTGCCACACCGCATACATCCCGGCCATCACCGCCAGCAGCACCTGCGCGGTGCACACGTTGCTGGTGGCCTTCTCCCGGCGGATGTGCTGCTCGCGCGTCTGCAGCGCCATCCGGAGCGCGGGCCGCCCGGCCCGGTCCTTCGAGAGGCCGATGATGCGGCCGGGGAGGTGGCGCCTGTGCGCCTCGGTCGTGGCGAAGAACGCCGCGTGGGGCCCGCCGTAACCCATCGGGACGCCGAACCGCTGCGAGTTGCCGACGGCGATGTCCGCGCCCCATTCGCCGGGCGGCGCGAGGAGGCAGAGCGCCAGGAGGTCGGTGGCGGCGGTGACGAGGGCACCGGCCGCGTGCGCCTGGTCGACCAGCGCCCGGAAGTCCCGGGTCTCGCCGTCGGAGCCCGGGTACTGCACCAGGCAGCCGATGACGCCGGGGCCGAAGCGGAACTGCGCCGGCTCCGCCACGACCACCTCGATGCCGCGGAGCGCGGCGCGGGTCCGGACCACGGCGATCGTCTGCGGATGGCAGTGCTCGTCGACGAGGTAGCGGAGCGCGCCGCTGTGCGTCGTCACCGCGTGGGTCAGGTGCATCGCCTCGGCGGCGGCGGTGCCCTCGTCGAGGAGCGAGGCGTTGGCGATCGGGAGCCCGGTCAGGTCCGCCACCATCGTCTGGAAGTTGAGCAGCGCCTCGAGCCGGCCCTGGGAGATCTCGGCCTGGTAGGGGGTGTACGCCGTGTACCAGCCGGGGTTCTCCAGGATGTTCCGCTGGATGACCGGCGGCACGATCGTGTCGTGGTACCCCATCCCGATGAAGGACCGGAAGATCTCGTTCTTCGCGGCGAGGGCCTTGAGCGCGCCCATCACCTCGGACTCGCTCTGCGCCGCGGGGAGGTCGAGCGGGCGCCGGAGCCGGATCCCGGCGGGGACGATCGCGTCGATGAGGGCGTCGACCGAGTCGTAGCCCACGGTCGCGAGCATCGCGGCGATGTCGGCGGGCCGGGGGCCGATGTGGCGGGAGGCGAAGTGGTCGGGGCCGATGGCGGTGGCGTTCTTCGGTGAGGTCACGTTCGATTCAGCGGTGCGGGTGGCGCGGCCGGCAGTCCGGTCGCACGACCGCCCCGGTGCGCAGGGCCCCGGGGCGGATGAAGGGATCTTCCAACGACGGCACCCTCAACCGCCGACGTGTGTCGTGTAGTCGGCGGGGGAGAGGAGGGCCTTGAGCTCGGCGGGATCCTTGACCCGGAGCGTGATCATCCAGCCGGCGCCGTAGGGGTCGCGGTTGACGACCGCCGGGTCGGCGTCGAGGGCGGCGTTGACGCTCACGACCTCGCCGGCCATCGGCGTGAAGAGCTCGGATACCGCCTTGACCGCCTCGATGGTGCCGAACGCGGCATGCGCAGCGAACTGCTGGCCCGGCTTGGGGAGGTTCACGAAGACGACGTCGCCGAGCTCGCCCTGGGCGTAGTCGGTGATGCCGATCTTGACCACGGCGGCGTCGGCGGTCTTCCCGACGTACTCGTGGTCCTTGGTGTAGCGGAGGTCGGCGGGCACGTTGGACACGGTCACTCCGGGGCGGTGAAGGCGCGGTGAAGATAGGCGCGCCGGCGGGCCGATTCAAGCACGCGCGGCGGCGCGGCGGCGGATCTCGTCCCAGGCGGCGCGGGCGGCGCGATCGAGGTCCTGGACGGTGCCGGTGTTCTCGATCACGAGGTCGGCCCGCTCCCGCTTGCGCTCGGAGGGGATCTGGGCGCCGATCATCCGGTCGGCCTCCTCGGCCGAGAGGTCGCGGTCCTGGATAAGGCGCTGGCGCCTCACCGCCGCCGGGGCGTCGACCAGGACCACGAGGTCGAACGCGGCGGGGTCGGCGGCCTCGAAGAGGAGGGGGATGTCGTTCACCACCACCGCATCGCCCCGGGCCTTCGCCTCCGCCACGAGCTGTTCCCGCCGGCGCCGGACCGCCGGGTGGACGATCCCGTTGAGCGCAGCGAGCGCGTCGTCATCGCCCATCACCAGGCCGCGGAGCGCCGCCCGGTCGAGCTCCCCGGACGGCAGCAGCACGTCCTTGCCGAAGCGCTGCACGATGGCGCGGAGGACCTCCGTGCCGGGCGCCTGGGCCTCGCGGGCCAGCTGGTCGGCGTCGATGACCGTGGCGCCCCATTCGCGGAAGCGGCGGACCACTTCGGACTTCCCGGCGCCGATGTTGCCGGTGAGGGCGATGTTGAGCATGGGGGAAAGCTATCAGCTATCAGCTATCCGCTATCAGTCAACGAGCGGCGCAGACAGTTGACCGCGTGGGCATCCGGGCGCACCCTCGAGCTGATAGCTGATAGCTGATAGCTGATAGCTGATAGCTAGAGAAGCGCCGTCTGGTCCTCATCCGTCCGTGGGACCCGATGGCAGTGCCGGCAGCGGGCCTCGTAGCTCTCGCGGCCGCCGACCATGATGGTGGGGGAGTCGTACTTGGCGGGGCGCCCGTCCACCAGCCGCTGGTTGCGGCACGCCTCGTCGCCGCAGACGACGCAGATGGCGCGGAGCTTGTCGACTTTCTCGGCCACGGCCATCAGCTCGCCCATCGCGCCGAAGGGCTCGCCCCGGAAGTCGGTGTCGGTGCCGGCGAGGATCACGCGGACGCCGCGATTGGCCAGCGTTGTGACCACCTGGACGATCCCTTCGTCGAGGAACTGCGCCTCGTCGATGGCGACGATCTCGGTGTCGGGGCGCACCTGGCGGATGATCTCGCCGGCGGAATCGATCGGGATGGCCTCGACCTCGCGGCCGTCGTGGCTGGAAACGTGGTACAGGCCGGCGTAGCGGGCGTCGAGGTGGCTCTTGAACACCTGCACCGCCCGCCGGGCGATGATGGCCCGGCGGACGCGGCGGATGAGCTCCTCGCTCTTGCCGCTGAACATCACTCCACTGACGACCTCGATCGAGCCGGAGCGGGCGCCGCTGTACATCGCTGACCTCAGGTGGGGGCGGGCGGGAGCGGTGAGCTTACAGGGTCCGGCGGGCGGGGTCAAGCGAAAACCCCGCCATCTTGCGGTTTTCCGGCTGGTGCCCCCATATTGTGGCGCGTTCACGGGCTTTCCCGCCGATGGACGCCGCACGTCCCGATCCTTCCGGCGCCGGCGCGTACCGGGCCGAGCAGGACAACGTCCCCCCTCACACGGAGTCTTACATGAACAAGCAGGAGCTGGTGGAGGCCGTCGCGAAGGCGAACGACACCTCCAAGGCCGAGGCCGCGAAGTGGGTCGACTCGTTCTTCGGGCACGACGGCGTCATCGCGAAGGAGCTCAAGAAGGGCGGCGAGGTCAACGTGACCGGCTTCGGGAACTTCAAGACCCGCAAGCGGGCGCAGCGCACCGGCCGCAACCCGCAGACCGGCAAGTCCATCATCATCAAGGCGTCAACGGCGCCGGTGTTCCGCGCGGGCAAGGCCCTCAAGGACATGGTGAACAAGAAGAAGTAGGGGCGTTCTGCGGACGCCCGAGGGCGCCCCGCAGCGCTTCCGCATCACCGCAGGCCAAACGGGCCACCCCGCTGGGTGGCCCGTCGGCTTTCCAGGCTCCGCGCGTGGCGCGGCGCCGCTACGTGCGCGGGCGCGGCTTCCGCGGGCCGGTCGGGCGGGGACGCCCGGGCCCGGCACCTTCACCCCGGGGCGTGGCGCCGCGGTCCGCCCGGGCCACCACGCGCCGGCGCCGGACGCTCTTCCCGGTGAGCGCGGCGGCGACCTTCTCGATGTCGCTCGCCGGGAGCTCCACCAGCGAGAACTTCTCCCGGATCTCGATCTTCCCGATCCGCGACCGCTCGAACTTGAGGTCCTTGACCAGCGCCGCCACCAGGTCGTTCGGCGTGACGCCGTCGATCGAACCGACGCCGACCCACATCCGGCCCGTCTCGCTGGCGGGCATGACCACCGGCGCGGGAGCGGCCGCCGGCCGGGCCGCCGTCGCGGCGCCCCAGAGCTCATACAGCGCGCCCGCGACCTCGGCGCCGTCATACCGTTCGAACAGGGGCGCGAGTGCGAAGAGCGCGCCTGCCGGCACACCGGCGTCGATGCGCGCCACCACCTGTGCCCGGCGCCGCGCCGCCTCGTCCCGGGCCCGGTCGAGCGTGTCCGCCAGGCGGAGCGGACGCTGCCCCCGGACGATCCCGCCAAGCCACGGCTCGGCGTGGGGCGGGACGAGGAGCACGACTTCGCCCGCGGTGAGCAGCTGCTCCAGGCGCCCGCGGGTGGGGAGGTCGTAGGCGATGACGAGCCCGCCCGCGGGGACGTCGCCGGTGGTCACGGTGGCGCCCGCGTCGGCGGCGGCCAGCGCCGCCAGGGCCTCCGCGCGGGTGCCCTCGTCGGCGGCCCACACGTTGACGGTCTCGGGATCGAGGACCTCGAGGATCCCGCGCAGCACCTCCCCGCGGGCCGGCTCGGCCACGGTCACGACCCGCACCGGCCCCGCGAGCGGCGCGGCCGGCGACTCGGCGGTGCCCAGGCCCACGGTGTGGGCCCGGCGGGCGTAGCGCTCCCCCAGGTCGGCGACGCGCACGAGGTCGCCGCTGTGGATGATGCGCTGGGTGTCCTTGGCCACCTCGCCCATCAACGGCGCGAGGAGCTCGAGGTCGGCGAACTGCTCCGGCCACGCGAGGAACAGCGTGCGCAAGGCCGGCGCCTTGAGCGCGGAGCGCTCCACCAGGGCGAGTGCGTTGTCGGGAGTGGTGATGAGGATGTCGGCCGAGCCGTCCCGCAGGCGGCGAGAGGCGCGGGCGGGGGTGGTGGCGGCGTGGATGCGGAGGCCGGCAGCGCCGGCGAGCGGCAGGAGGGCCCGGCGGAACCCGGCGATGCCGGATTCGGGCGCCAGCACCAGCAGCCGGAGTCCCTCGCCACCGGCGGCGGCGTGGGCGACCGCGCCGGCGAGCGCGGGGACGGCGTAGATGGGGGCGGGCGGGGCCACGAAGACGAGGTTGTGCCCCCGTGCGGCGGTGGGCACGACGTCGCGGACCTCGGGCGCATCGGCCCGGTATCCCAATGACTCCAGTGCGGCGCCCAGGGCGCCGGTCAGGTGCAACTCCGCAAATCCAGCCACGCCACCCTCGGTTGTCAAAGACGTTCCCGCGATCCTGCGGGGCGGGGAAGCTACACCGGCGCCCGGCACCGGCCAACCCCGTGGTTGACAGCGCCCGCCACGTTGCGGAGTTTTCGCCGTCCGGCGCCACCATACCCGAGCCTCCCGAGCCGATGCCCGATCCCCTGTCGCCCAACCTGGAGTTCCTGAAGGCCAGCGAGACGGTCGCCATCAGCGCCGAGGCGAAGCGCCGCAAGGCCGCCGGCGAGGACGTGATCGACCTGGGCGTGGGCGAGCCCGACTTCGACACGCCGGCGCCGGCCGCGGACGCCGGCATCGACGCCATCCGGAAGGGCTATACCCGCTATCCGCCGAACATCGGCACGCTCGACCTGCGGAGCGCGATCGCGCACCAGCTGTCGCTCCTCTCCGGCGGCCGCGCCGTCAACGCCGACCACATCGTCGTGAGCTCGGGATCCAAGCAGTCGATCTTCAATGCCTGCTTCTCGCTCTTCGGGCCGGGCGACCGCGTCCTCATCCCGGCGCCCGCGTGGGTGTCGTACCCGCAGATCGTCCACCTGGCGCGGGCCGAGCCGGTGCTGGTGCCGGGCGACCCGGAGTGGGGCCTCAAGGTGAGCGTGAAGGACCTCGACGCGCACGCCCAGCGCGCCCGCGGGATCATCCTCTGCTCGCCGTGCAACCCGACGGGGTCGGTCTACACCCTGTCGGAGCTCAAGGCCATCGCCGAGTGGGCGGCGGCGCACAGGGTGTGGATCATCAGCGACGAGATCTACCGGCGCATCAATTACGGTGGGGGCGCGGCGCCGTCGTTCCTCGACCTGCCGGACGAACTGCTGGAGCGGGTGGTCATCGTCACCGGCGCGAGCAAGGCCTACGCGATGACGGGCTGGCGGATCGGCGCGGCGCTCGCGCCCGCCCACCTGGCCAAGGCGATGGCGGCGCTCCAGTCCCACACCACGACCGGCGCCAACCACCCCGCGATGCTCGCCGCCACGGCGGCGTTCACCGACCCGCGGGTGGAGCAGGACGTCCAGCGCATGGTGGCCGCGTTCCGCAAGCGGCGCGACCACGTGGTGGCGCGGTTCCGCGCGGAGGCCCCCGGCGTCGAGTTCGTCGAGCCGCTGGGCGCCTTCTACTTCTTCTTCCGGGTGGACGGCGTCGTGAGCGGCGACGTCAAGGGCGGCCTGGGCTTCTGCGAACGCCTGATGCAGGACGAAGGCGTGGCGCTGGTGCCGGGCGCGGCCTTCGGCGATGACCGCTGGGTGCGCCTGAGCTACGCCGTCGGCGACCGGGACCTCGACGCCGCGCTCGACCGGGTCCTCCGATTCATCCACAAGCTCGCCGCCCAGCGGGCCGCGTAGGGGCCACGAATGAACCTCGATGCACGCACGGAGCCGCTCGCCGGACCCCTCCCGTCCCTGGTGTGGCGATGGGACGCCGAGACCGACATCCTCTCCGGCGCCATCGCCGGGGTGGCCCGGAAGTCGGGGCTCACCGGCACGGTGGAGCTCACCGACGACGAAGGGTCGATCGCCGTCGTGGACGTGGCGGGCGGGGCGCTCCGGGGCCTCGACATCGTGGTGTGGCCCGAGGTCACCGAGGTCGAGGGCCTCGCGGCCCCGCTGCCGGCCCGTGACGCGCAGGTCGTGCTGCCGCCCCGCTCGTCGCAGCCCGGCATCGCATCGCTCGAGGTCGACACGACGCTCTCCGTGGCGGCCAACCCGACCCACGACGTCCTCCATCTTCGCATCGGCACCAAGCGCCAGGTCGAGGTGGTGCGCGTCGCCGACCACCTTCTGGTCGAGGTGGACCCGAAGAAGCGGCTCGCGGGGTTCTGGCTCCTCGGGGTGCCGCAGCTCGACGAGACCCCCTGACCATCGCCGGCGCCGTCGCCCGCGTCACCGCCCTCGCGGCGCTCCGCCGCGCGCTCGCCGGGGCCGGCCTCTCGCCGGCCCGGACCATCCCCGAAGCCAGCGAAGGACGCGCCGAGCAGGCGTCGATCCACCCCGCCGACCTCGTCGAGCCCGGCCCGCTTGCCGCGCATCCGGTGGGCGCGGAGCAGCCGTGGCCCGGGACGGTCGCCTTCCTCGACGGCACCCAATGGTGGGAACCGGTCGCCTCGGCGGGCGTCTCGCCGGTCGTCGTGGCCGACATCGCCGCGGCGGCGCGGGAGCGCGCGGGCCGCACCTTCCGCACCGCCGCGGTCCGCCGCGAGCGCGTGGTGGTGGCGCGTCCGGAGGCGCTTGCGGCGGCGGGCGCCGCCATCGAAGGGTGGGAGACCATCGCGCTGCCCGTCGACGAGCCACCGCACCCGGTCGGGGACCTGTTCCTGGCCCGCGCCGCGGTGGAGCGGCGTCGGAGCCAGTTGGAACGCGAGGTCGGTCGCGCGTATCGCGCCGGCTCTGACGGATGGCTGGTGGTGGACGGCTCGCTCACCGGGTCGCCGGACTGGGCCGGGGATCGTCGGATGGTCGGCGTCATCAAGAGCCACGCGTCGCTTCCCTTTGCGGGCGAGGCGCTCGAGGCATATCTCCGGCTGCCGCACCGGACGCGGTCGTCGGTGTTCCAGCCCGCCTCCCGCGCGCGGGCGCCGGTGCACAGCTGGGCGCTCCGGCTCTGGCCCTGGGAAGGGAAGGACCTGCTGTACGGGCTGGTGCGGGTGGAGGTGGCCCCGACCGACGACCCGACCGGTCGGGCCGATGAGATCTCCCGCTGGCTCCTGGCGGAGCGGGCACCGGTGAGCACCCCGGATGCGCGCTGGGACCGGCTGCTCTACGGGATCCACGATGTGGAGCGGTTCCTTCGGAGTGAACGGTGAACGGTCAACGGTGAACGGGGGGTCATGCTTCTGCCCGTTCACCGTTGACCGTTCACCGTTCACCGCGCAGCGACACTAGATTGCCCCCCATGCCCGACATCATCGGCCGCGTCGTCGCCACCGAGCTCAAGCCCAGCACGCCGCACCAGTTCTACTTCTGGACGGCGCGGCAGTCGGCGGTCGGGATCGGCGCCATCGTCCGGGTCGAGGGGGACGACCGGGTGGTCTGGGGCGTCGTGACCGACGCGTTCGCCTACTCCGACCTGGTCACCCCGCTGCACGATGTCATCGGCGCCGACGGCGACCCGGCGCGGACCGGGCTCGCGCCATCGGAGCGTCCGGAGATCCGGCTCTGGCAGGCGGCGGTGCTCCGCCAGCAGCCCGAGGAGCCGCTTCAGCCGGTGCCGCTCGGCCAGGTCCACCTGGCCACCGACGCCGACGTGGTGGCGGCCCTCCGGATGGACGCCTTCACCACCGGCGACGCGCCCACGGGCGTCCCGGTCGGTGTCTACACCGCCGCCGGTCTCGAGGCCCCCGTGTTCCTCGACGCTGATTTCCTCCTCGGCCCCGAGGCGGCGCACCTCAACATCACCGGCGTCTCCGGGCTCGCCACCAAGACGAGCGCGGTCGAGTTCCTCCTTTCCTCGATCTTCCAGAAATTCCCGGCACACAAGGGCTCGGTCGCGGCGGTGTGCTTCAACGTGAAGGGCCCCGACCTCTGCTTCCTCGACCAGCCGGCCGAGCTGGCCGAGGCCGACCGGCGGCTGTATGCGCGCCTCGACCTCGCGCCCCGGCCCTTCGACGACGTGACGGTCTACGCCCCCTACAAGGCCGACGGCGTCAACCTCAATACCCTCCGGACCAACGAGGCGCTCGCCGCGCGGACGGAGCCCCTCGTGTGGGGGCTCCGCGAGGTGCTCGACTACGCCGAGGTGCTCCTCAACAAGGATGACATCGATGCCAAGGCCGACGCCTTCATCGACTTCCTGGCCGAGCGCGTCGTCGGGAGGGAGTTCGAGGACCGGCAGCTCCGGGACCGGCCGTTCCTGGTCAACACCTTCGCGGACCTTGAGGAATTCTTCCGCGCCATCTTCGACTATGTCGAGGCCCTCGGGCGGGCGGAGGTGTGGCGCACGCACCACATCGCCACGATCCGCAAGGTCCGCAACCGCCTCGGCAACATCAGCACCCGGGCCAAGGGGCTGGTGACCGACGATGGCGCCGCCAGCGACCTCCCGTGGGGCCGCTTCCGCGACCGGAGCACGCTGGTGGTGGACGTGGCCGGCGTCGATCCGCTGGCACAGGACCTCGTCTTTGCCCGGGTGGTGTCCAAGCTGCGGGAGCACCTCGAACGGCGGGACCTCGGGGTCGACCACGTGGTGGTGTTCGTCGACGAGCTCAACAAGTACGCGCCGGGCGACGGGCCCGATACCTACGTGCGGAAGATGCTGCTCGACCTGTCGGAGCGGGGGCGCTACCTGGGCCTGGTGCTCTTCAGTGCACAGCAGTTCCGGAGCCAGGTGCAGCGCCGGGTGGTCGGGAATGCCGGCACCGCGGTGTACGGCCGTATGGACAGCGACGAGCTTTCGATGCCGGCGTATTCCACGCTCTCACCGGCGGTCAAGAGCAAGCTCGCCGCACTTCCCAAGGGGGAGCTGATGCTCCGCCATCCGCACTTCACCCAGCCGATCTTCGTGCGCTTCCCGCGGCCAGCGGTGCTGTCGGGGCGGGATGGGGTGGAACGCTTCCCGCCGGAGCCCGACCTGCCGTTCGCCGATGCGGTGGCCCGGCAGCTCAAGGCCCTCGACCGCAGCGTCGCCCGGGACGCCGTGGCCGAGCTGGTCCACGGCCGGCGGGAGGAGGATGTGCGTCGCGCCGTCCACGCCACCCGCCGCGCCCGGCCCGACAACGCGTTCGCCTACTTCAAGGCCCAGCTCGGCGCCTGGGTGGAGCGGGAGGCGCCGGCGCCGCGGCGCGGCCTGTCCCCCGTGAAGGGCGGCAGCGACCCCTACGCATAGCCAGCGGGGCGCCCCCCGCCCGCTGTCCGACCCGCGTTGCCTCCGCTATCCTTAAAGCGTGCGCATCGCCCATCTGGCCGATCTCCACCTGGGCTTCCGGCAGTACCACCGCCAGAACGCCACCGGCATCAACCAGCGTGAAGCCGACGTCGCCAACGCCTTCCGCGCCGCCATCGACGGCGTGATCGCGGCGGCGCCCGACTGCGTCATCGTCGCCGGCGACCTGTTCCATTCCGTCCGACCCACCAACGCCGCCATCGTCTTCGCCTTCCGCCAGTTCCAGCGGCTCCGCGAGGCGCTCCCGCGCACGCCGGTCATCCTCGTGGCGGGGAACCACGACACCCCGCGTTCGTCCGAGACCGGGTCGATCCTCCGGCTGTTCGAGGAGATCGGCGTGGACGTGGCGGCGGAGGGGCCGCGGCGCCTGGTCTATCCCGAGGGCAACCTCAGCGTGCTGGCGGTGCCGCACCAATCGTTGATGGCGTCGCCCCGGCCGTCGCTCCGCCCCGAAGGCAGCGAGCTCTTCCAGGTGCTGGTGCTCCACGGCGAGGTCGAGGGGATCTTCCCGGCCGACCGGAGCAGCGCCGAGTACGGCGGCGCGCACCTGACCCCGGACGATTACTCCGCCGACGGCTGGACCTACGTGGCGCTCGGCCACTACCACGTCCAGACGCAGGTGACGCCCCGCGTCTGGTACGCCGGCGCGCTGGAGTACGTGAGCTCGAATCCCTGGGGCGAGCTCGCCGAGGAGTCGGCCCGCCGGAAGGGTGGGAAGGGGAGCGGAGGGAAGGGATGGCTCCTCGTGGACCTCCGCACCGGGCAGGTCCAGCCGCAGCCGGTCCCCCTCGCGCGCCGGGTCTTCGACCTGCCGGCCATCGACGCCACCGGCCTCGCCGCCGCCGAGGTCGACCGGCTCATCCGTGAGCG
>DASYXP010000231.1:0-2300 GCA_035934835.1 Gemmatimonadales bacterium
GTCCGCAACGCCGCCAATCGTGCCCTCCGTGAGGTCCCCGCGTGAGCGACGACGCCACGCCGCCCCGGCGCACCACGCCCACGCCGCAGCGCGCGTCCGTGGCGGTCAGCTCCGCCAGCTCCGGGAGCGGCGAGGCGGCCCTGCGCCACGGCGGGCGGGGGCTCCTGCTCCTGTTCTATTCGGCCCACCGGTCGCTCAAGCTCTACCCGGTCGAGAACGCCACCGTGCAGCGATCGCTCGATGACCTCCAGGCCGCGACGATGGCCCTGCTCGAGACCGAGCACGAGATCGAGGTCCGCGTGGCCGGCGACTTCATCTTCGTCAATTCGACCCGGCTCCGGCTCGAGCTCGACAACTACGCCTCGTTCAGCTCGATCCTCGGCGTCTTCCGTGAATTCGACGTCGGCGCGGTCCGGATCGACGAGGGGATCGAGCGCCGCGAGTGGCAGGCGTTCCTGAGCCTTCTCCTGAGCCTCGCCGGCCGCCCCGCTGCGGCAGGGGGGACCAAGTTCGACGAGCTCACCGGCCGGATGGTGGGTGCGCAGGTGGTGCACATCCACCTCGAGACCGCGAGCGAGACCGCCGAGGCCGCGGGTGACGCCGAGTCGCAGCGGTACGCCGCCAAGCGGACCTACTCGCAGGGCGTGGCCGTCACCCGCGAGGTCATGACCGGGGCGCGGCTGGGCCGGGCGCCGAGCGTCAAGAAGATGAAGCGGGCGGTGCAGGCCGTGGTCGACCAGGTGCTCAACAACGAGACCTCGCTGGTCGGGCTCACCACCATCCGCGACTACGACGAGTACACCTTCACCCATTCGGTCAACGTCTGCATCTTTTCCGTGGCCATCGGGAAGCGCCTGGGCCTTTCCAAGCAGCAGCTGTACGACCTGGGCCTGGCGGCGCTGCTCCACGACGTGGGGAAGGCGCGGGTGCCGCTGGAGATCCTCAACAAGACCGGCGGCCTGACCGAGGACGAGTGGCGGGTCATGCAGTCCCACCCGTGGCTCGGCGTGCTGACCCTCTTCGGGCTCCGGGGGTACGGGGAGATCCCGTATCGCGCGGCGATCGTGGCGGCCGAGCACCACATGAAGACCGACCTGAGCGGGTACCCCCGCGTCATCCGCTCCCGGGAGCAGGGCACTTACTCGCGCCTGGTGGCCGTGGCCGACGGGTTCGATGCGGCCACCAGCCGCCGGAGCTACCAGACCGTGCCGATCCAGCCGGATCAGGTGCTCAAGGAGATGTGGGACAACCCGCGCCGCGGCTACGACCGCGTGATGGTCAAGGCGCTGATCAACCTCCTCGGCGTCTATCCGGTGGGCACGGTGGTGGTGCTCGACACGCTCGAGGTGGGGGTGGTGGCGGGCGCCAACCCCGACCCGACGCTCCTCAACCGGCCGCTGGTGCGGTTGGCGCTCGACGCCGATGGCGGTATCTATCCGCCGCCGGGCCAGCAGGTGGACCTCGGCGAGATCGACGAGGCCGGCCACTTCCGCCGGTCCATCGTCAAGGTGACCTCCCCCGACCGGTACGGACTCACTGTCGGCGACTACTTTGTCTGAAGCCACCCCGCTCTCCGGCGCCTGGGACGAACTCAGGCGCCGGCATCGCACTGCGTTCATCCCCTATCTCACCGCCGGCTACCCCGACCGGATCACGAGCCTCGCGGCCCTGCGGCTCGCGGCGGCGGCGGGGGACATCCTCGAGGTGGGGGTGCCCTTCAGCGACCCGCTCGCCGACGGACCGATCATCCAGCGCTCGAGCTTCGAGGCGCTGGCCGGCGGAATGACGCTGGCCGGCACCCTCGACCTCGTGTCCCGGCTCGATGCCGGCCGGCCCGTTGTCCTCTTCAGCTACCTCAATCCGGTGCTCCGGTACGGCGTCGAGCGGCTCCTGGCCGACGCCGCGGCCGCGGGCGTCTCGGGTCTCCTCCTCACCGACCTGCCCGCGGGCGGCGACGCCGCGGTGGAAGGGGCGGTGGCGGCGTCGTCGCTCGACCTGATCCGGCTGGTGGCGCCGACGTCGAGCGAGGCCCGCATCCGGGAGGCGGTCCACGGGGCTCGGGGGTTCATCTACCTCATCGGCCGGCTCGGCGTCACCGGTACCAGCGCCGCGCCGGCGGCCGACCTCGCCGCGAGCGTCGCGCGGGTCCGGGCCGCGACATCGTTGCCGGTCGCGGTCGGGTTCGGGGTGGCGACGGCAGCGCAGGCGGGCGTGGTGGCGCGGGCCGCGGACGGCGTGGTGGTGGGGAGCGCGCTGGTGGACGCGCTCGGGCAGCGGGGCGTGGCGGGGCTCGAGCGGCT
>DASYXP010000247.1:0-7557 GCA_035934835.1 Gemmatimonadales bacterium
CGGCGAACGTCTGCGGGACCTCGTGGCCTGAGCATCTGGTGAGACGTGAGCGGTGAGAAGTAAGAAGGGGGCGCCTCGGTCCGAGGAGCCCCCTTCTTCCTTTTCACTTCTGCCTTCTCACTTTTCACTCATTGAACATCCGAAGCACCCGCTGCAGGATCCCGCCGTGCTCCAGGTATTCGAGTTCGACGTGGCTGTTGAGCCGCACCACCGCCTGGAACTCGGTGCGCTTGCCGGCGTCGTCGACGGCGGTGACGGTCACCCGTCCGCCGGGGGTGAGCTTGTCGATCCCGGAGATCGCGTAGGTCTCGCGGCCTGTAAGGCCGAGCGCCTCGCGGCCCTGGCCCGGCGGATACGTCAGGGGGAGGACGCCCATCCCCACCAGGTTGCTGCGGTGGATGCGCTCGAAGCTCTCGGCGATCACGGCCTTGACGCCGAGGAGCACGGTCCCCTTGGCGGCCCAGTCACGGCTGGAGCCGGTGCCGTATTCCTTGCCCGCCAGGACGATGAGCGGGGTCTTCTCCGCGATGTAGCGCATGGCGGTGTCATAGATCGACGCGACCTCGCCGTCGGGGAGGTGGACGGTCCAGTTCCCCTCCTTGTCCGGCGTGAGCGCGTTCTTGATCCGGGTGTTGCCGAACGTCCCGCGCATCATCACTTCGTGATTGCCGCGACGGGAGCCGAAGGTGTTCCAATCGACCTGCTCGACCCCGTGTTCCTTGAGGTACCGCGCCGCAGGCCCGTTCTTGGGGATGGCGCCGGCGGGGGAGATGTGGTCCGTCGTCACCGAGTCGCCGAGGGCGGCGAGCACCCGGGCGCCCTTGATGTCGGCCAGCTTCGACGGCCTGGGCGCGAGCCCCTGAAAGAACGGCGGCTCCTGCACGTAGGTGCTGGCCTTGTCCCAGGCGTACCGGCTGCCGGTGGGGACCTCGAGCGCCTTCCACTCGGCGTCGCCGTCGAAGACGTGGCCGTACTCGTGGGTGAAGAGCTCCGGCTTGAGCGCCGCGGCCATCGTGTCGGCGATCTCCCGCTGCGACGGCCAGATGTCCTTGAGGAACACCGGCTCGCCCCTGTCGGAGATGCCGAGGGGCTCGGTGGTCAGGTCGGCATTGACGCGGCCGATCAGGGCGAAGGCCACGACCAGCATCGGTGAGGCGAGGTAATTGGCCCGTACCTGCGGGTGCACCCGGGCCTCGAAGTTCCGGTTCCCCGAGAGCACCGCCGCGCAGACGAGCGAGTACTCGTCGATGGCCTTGGCCACGCCGTCGGGGAGGGGGCCGCTGTTCCCGATGCAGGTGGTGCAGCCGTACCCCACCGTCTGGAACCCGAGCCGGTCGAGGAACGGCGTGAGGCCGGCGTCGCGGAGGTAGTCGGTCACCACGCGGGAGCCGGGGGCCAGGCTCGTCTTGACCCAGGGGCGGGTCTTGAGGCCCTTCTCCACCGCCTTCCGGGCGAGGAGGCCGGCGCCCACCATCACCGACGGATTCGAGGTGTTGGTGCAGGAGGTGATGGCGGCAATGACCACTGAGCCGTCGTGCAGTTCACACGCCTCGCCGTTGACCTCGGCCTTCACCACCGGCGGCGCCGCGACCGCCGCCGCGCTCCCGTGGCCCCCCTCGTTCATCCACCGGCCGTAGTCCGCCTGGGCCAGCTCCTTCCGGGCCGTCGGCACCGTCGGTTGCATCAGGCCGGGGAGGCTCACGGCGAAGTTCTTCCGAAGCTCGCGGAGCGGCACCAGGTCCTGCGGCCGCTTGGGGCCGGCCAGCGAGGGCTCGATGGTCGAAAGGTCGAGCTCCAGCGTGTCGGTGAACTCGGGGTCGCGCACGTCGTCGGTGCGGAAGAGCCCCTGCTCCTTGCAGTAGCGTTCGACCCGCTCGATGGTGGCGCGGTCACGCCCGGTGCGCTCGAGGTAGCGGAGCGTCTCCTGGTCGACCGGGAAGAAGCCGACGGTGGCGCCATACTCCGGGCTCATGTTCGCGATGGTGGCGCGGTCGGCGAGTCCCAGGTGCGAAAGGCCGGGCCCGTAGAACTCGACGAACTTGTCGACCACGCCCTTCTTCCGGAGCATCTGGGTCACCCGGAGCACCAGGTCGGTGGCCGTGGTGCCCACCGGGAGCGACCCGATGAGCTTCATCCCGATGACGTCGGGCACCAGCATGAAGTAGGGCTGGCCCAGCATCACCGCCTCGGCCTCGATCCCGCCCACGCCCCACCCCACGACGCCCAGGCCGTTGATCATCGTGGTGTGGGAGTCGGTGCCCACCACCGTGTCGGGAAAAAGGGTCGGCTCGCCGTGGTGGTCGCGGAGCTGCACGGCGGGGGAGAGGTATTCGAGGTTGACCTGGTGACAGATGCCGGTGCCGGGGGGCACGACGCGGAAGTTGCGGAAGGCGCGCTGGGCGAACTTGAGGAGCTGGTACCGCTCGCGGTTGCGGTGGAACTCGAGGTCGACGTTCTCCCGGAAGGCGCCCGTCGAGCCGTAGCGGTCGACCTGGACCGAGTGGTCGATGACGAGGTCGCAGGGGACCATCGGGTTGATCTTGTCGGGGTCGCCCTTCATTCGCGCCATCGCGTCGCGCATCGCGGCGAGGTCGACGACGCAGGGGACGCCGGTGAAGTCCTGGAGCAGCACCCGCGAGGGCATGAACGGGAACTCGGCGCGTTCCCCCTTCGGCTGCCAGTTGCCGAGCGCCCGGACGTGATCCTCGGTGGCGAAGCCGTGGCCGCTGTGGCGCAGCACGTTCTCGAGCAGCACCCGGATCGAGAAGGGGAGCCGGTCCAGCCGGGCGATCCCCTGCTCCTCGAGCGCCCGGAGGCGGTACACGACCGCAGTGCCCGACCCGGCGGCGAGGGTGCCGCGGGTGCCGAAGGGATTCACGTTCTTCGTGGCCATGGGAGTAGCTTTTGGGAGACGGAGTGGGAACACGCACCGGCGGATCCGCTCGCCCGCCGAGCCCCGGGAATATAGCACATGATCGCACCACCGTACGCCATCACGCGGCAGGACGACGGGCTCGTCATCGAGTGGGCGCCGGGGCAGGCGCCGGCGATGTATCCGGCCCGGCCCCTCCGGCTGGCGTGCCCCTGCGCCGAGTGCGTGGACGAGATGTCGGGGCGGCCGCTCCTCGATCCCGGCCGGGTGCCCGAGGACGTTCATCCGACCAGGCTCCAGCTGATCGGCAACTACGGGCTCAAGGTCTGGTGGAGCGACGGGCACCACACCGGGATCTATACGTTCGAGGCGCTCAGCAAGGGCTTAGGGCTTAGCGCTTAGGGCTTGGATGGCGTACGGATCGGCGCTGCGGGCTCCTACGGCGCTGGGTTACCGGGGCCCCCTTGGGGTCCGATGCGTGTTACTCTCGCGAAGCCCTAAGCCCTAAGCCCTAAGCCCTAAGCCCTAAGCCCTAAGCGGTAAGCGCCACGCCCTCCTCCCTTGCGCTCTCCCGCCGCCACGCTACCTCTAGTCAGAGTACCTTGGTCCGTCGCACCTCCATCTGGAGGGCTGCCCGATGCTCCATCACCGCCACTCGCTCTTCCGCGAAGGGATCACCGCCGGCTTCCTCGGCGCGCTCGTGGTCGCCATCTGGTTCTTCGGGATCGACCTGATCCGCCGCCACCCGCTGGCCACCCCCAACGCGCTCGGCCAGGTGATCCTCTTCCAGGTCCGTGACCCGTCGATGCGCCTGATCAACGCCTCCGCCGTCGCGGGATACACCGTCCTGCACTTCAGCGCGTTCGTCGCCATCGGCGTCATTGCCACGGCCCTCTTCCACTCCGCCATCCATAACCCGCTGGCCCGGCCGGCGCTCCTGATGCTGTTCATCGTCTTCGAGGCATTCTTCGCCGGGCTCACGCTGATGTTCTCCGAGGCCACCCGCGAGCTCTTCCCGCTCTGGACCGTGCTGGTCGCGAACCTCCTCGCGGCGTCGGTGATGGGAGGATACCTCTGGCGCAGCCACCCGGCGCTCAAGCGTGCGATCTCCCGATTGCCGCTCGGGGCGGGGTATTAGGAGCGGGGCAGCGCCAAGGTGGGACAGTGGGTCCGTGGCACCACGGGTCGGCCGGACCAGGGGGTGGGAACCGAACAGGGCCCACCCCCGTATTATTCAGGCCAGCTCGGGTGGTCGGCAGCCCAATCCCAATCAGTGGACTTTGCGATGATGCGTCCCTCGCGCACCGATCTGCGTCTTGTCCTTCCGTTCGTCTCCAGTCTCCTCCTTCTCCCCCTCTCCTCCGCTCCGCTGGTCGCACAGCTCGGGCCCCCCTCGACCGGCGGCGTTCCCGCGCTGATGCGGGAGCTCTCGAAGCTCGGCCACTACCAGCGGGTGCTGATGATCGGCGCCCATCCGGACGACGAGGACACCGAGCTCCTCACGATCCTCTCCCGCGGCGAAGGCGCGGAGACCGCCTACCTCTCCCTCACGCGGGGCGAAGGGGGCCAGGACCTCATCGGGCCCGAACTGGGCGACGCCCTCGGCATCCTCCGCACCGAGGAGCTGCTGGCGGCGCGGCGGATCGACGGCTCGCAGCAGTTCTTCACCCGCGCGTATGACTTCGGGTTCTCGAAGACGATCGACGACGCCTGGAAGCACTGGCCGCAGGATTCGGTGCTCAAGGACGTGGTGCGGATCATCCGGCGGTTCCGGCCGCAGGTCGTCGTGTCGGTGTTCAGCGGGACGCCCGCGGATGGGCACGGGCAGCACCAGGTGGCGGGATGGGCCGCCAAGCGCGCCTTCGAAGTGGCGGGAGACTCGACCGTCTTCCCGGAACTCAAGACAGAGGAGGGGCTCGAGCCCTGGACGCCGCTCAAGCTCTATCGGAGTGCGAGGTTCAATCCGGCGGCGACGATGCTCACCTTCGATGGCGGCGCCATCGATCCGGTGACGGGGAAGACCTACCGGCAGCTGGCGATGGAGGGGCGGAGCCTCCATCGCTCGCAGAAGATGGGCCAGCTCCAGCCGATCGGGCCGAGCTCGTCGCGGGTGACGCTGTGGGAGGACCGGACCGGGAAGGGGTCCGATGGGTTCTGGGCGGGGGTGGACACGTCAGTCGACGGGTATCCACCGGTGCCCGGCCTGCCGCCCGCAGCGCAGGCCAGGGTCAAGGAGATGCTTCGGCGCTACGCGTCCCAGATCGCCGCATTGAAGGCGGGGTTCCCCTATGCCTCTCCCGCGGGCGCCGTGCCACAGATCGAGGCGGCCGCGTCGACACTTGCTTCAGTGACCAGCGCCATTCGCGCCGCGGCACCGGACCGCTGTCAGGGGCGATGCATCGGATCGAACGGACCCGCCAGCCAGGAACTTCAAGGTGAACGTGACCACCTCACTCGCCTGCAGCTGATCTCCTCGGGTGTCGTGCTCGATGCCATCGCGTCGGACCAGCGGGTCGTGGCGGGAGATCGGGTGGCCGTCACGCTGCTGCTCCGGAACGGCGGGACCCGCGCCCTGCGCGTCCCGCTCGGTGTGAGCGCCCAGGAGGGGTTCACGGCCGCCGTTCGCGACATCGGCGATGCGTCGCTTCCCCCTGGCGCACTCGCGGCGGACACGCTCTCGGTCACGGCGTCCGAAGGATCGGTGCCGACGCAGCCGTACTTCCTGTCCTCGCCTCGGAACGGGTGGCTGTACACGTGGCCCGAGGCAGCGATCGCGGACTGGGGCATGCCGTTCGGCGCCACCGGGCTCTCGGCCTGGGCCGGAGACCCGGCCGCCCTCCAGCGAGAAGTGACTTATCGCACCAACGACCCCGCCACCGGCGAGATCCGTCGCCCCGTTTTCATCGTTCCCCGCGTGAGCGTGAAGCTGACGCCCGAAGAAACGCTCCTCCCGCTCGGCCGCGGCTCGGTCACCTTCACCGTGACCCTCGAACACGGCGCCCATGACACCACGACCGGCGTGGTCCGGCTCGAGCTTCCCGACGGTTGGCAGAAGCCTGAGCCGCAGCGGTTCACGCTGTCCCGGCCGGATGAGCAACTGACCCTTACCTTCAACGTCCGTCCCCCGGTGGATGCCAAGACCGGCACTGCGACGGTGCGCGCTGTGGCGGTGGACTCGAAGGGCGCGCGCTACGAGGTCGGGACCTTCCTCGTCGACTACCCGCACATCCATCCGCGGCAGTACACCGAGCCCGCCGAAGCGCGGGTCGTGCTTGCGGACGCGACGCTCCCGCCGATCCGCGCCATCGGCTATGTGCGTGGCGCGGCCGACCACGAGCCCGAAGCGCTGATCGCGGCGGGGCTGCCGGTGACGATCCTCGACTCCGCCACCCTCGCGAGCGGCGACCTCTCGAAGTTCGATGCCATCGTCATCGGCCCCCGGGCCTACGAGATCGACACCACGCTCATCGACCACAACGACCGCCTGCTCGCCTATGCCCGGGACGGCGGCCGGGTGATGGTGCAGTATCAGCAGCAGGTCTTCTTCGCGGGCGGGTTCGCGCCCTATCCGCTGAGCCTCGGCGGGCGGAATGACCGGACCACCGATGAGACGGCGCCAGTCACCGTCCTGGCGCCCGAGTCGCCGGACGTCAGGTCTCCCAACTTGATCGGTCCCGCGGACTGGGACGGCTGGCTCCAGGAGCGGAGCCTGTACTGCGCGCACACCTGGGACAGCAACTACCAGCCGATCCTCTCGATGGCCGATCCCGGCGAGGCGCCGATCCAGGGGTGCCTCCTCGAGGCGAAGGTGGGGCGCGGAAGCTGGGCGTATAACGCGCTCGCCTTCCATCGGCAGCTCCCCGGCGCGGTACCGGGTGCGTTCCGGCTCTTCGTCGACCTGCTGGGGGCGAGGCCGAGGCCGTGAGGGGCGGGTGGTCGGATGGTCGCACGGCCGCACGGTGGACGGCGACCGTTGGCAAGGCCACGGTAATGGTGGGCGCGATCCTGGTGGCCGCCTGCGCCCGGGATCATCGCACACCGCTCACCGTCTACTCGCCGCACGGACGCGAGCAGCTCACCCTCCTCGAAAAGGCATTCGAGAAGGAGAATCCGGACATCGATGTCCGGTGGCTTTACCTCGGGAGCCAGGAAGTGCTCGACCGGCTCCGCTTCGAGAAGGTGAATCCGCAGGCCGACGTTTGGTTCGGCGGCCCGACGACGATCTTCGACCGCGGCGTCGCCGATTCGCTGCTGCAGCCGTATCGCCCCGCCTGGGCCGACCAGGTCGACTCGCAGGGGCGGGGTCCTGACGACCTCTACTGGCCGGTGTACCGGACGCCGGCGGTGATCGCGTACAATCGCGACGCCGTCCCCGATTCGCTCGTTCCCCGCGACTGGGATGAGCTCCTCAAGCCCCGTTGGCGCGACCAGGTCCTGATCCGCGACCCGCTCGCGAGCGGCACGATGCGCGCGGTCTGGGGGCTCATCATCGAACGGGGGATGCGCGGCAACTCCGACACCTCGGCCGGGATGTCGTGGCTCCGGCAGCTCGACGGCCAGACGCGGACCTACACCCTCAATCCCGCGATCCTCGAGGAGAAACTGGCCCGCCGCGAGGGGCTGGTGACCATCTGGGATCTTCCCGACATGCTCATCTGGCAAGGGCAGGGGATGCCGTTCGGCTA
>DASYXP010000271.1:0-4137 GCA_035934835.1 Gemmatimonadales bacterium
CACCCCACCGGCGGCCTCGTCGGCGACCTGAAACTCGGCCGCGCTGGCCCGGATGGCGCGCGCCAGGCCGGCCTTCTCCACCAGAGCCTCGGTCATCCGGTGGCCCAGGTAATACCCGGCGCGCTCGGGGATGACCTTGCCCCCCACGTGGCGGGCGGCGGGGCTCATCCCCCCCGAGAGGTAGCGGAGCCGGAGGCCCAGGGCGGCGCGATCGAGGTCGGGCTCGGTGACCCGGCGGAGGAAGGCCTCGAGTTCGCGAAGCCGGTGATAGTGGCGGCGGGTGAAGCCGAAGTACGCGGCGGCATCGTGGCCGGGCGACACCGCCCGGGCGGCGTGGACCGCGAGTCCTTCGTTGACCAGGAGCTCCCGGAGCGTGGCGCGGCTCCCGGTGGCCCAGTAGTCGTAGGCGCCTCCGGCGTCCTCGACCAGGCGCCGGAGCTCGCTGGCGCTGCTCGGCGAGGTGTAGCGCACCACGTGGGCCGCCTCGTGGCCGGTCCAGAGCGGAAGGAGCTCGGGATCGAGGCCGAGGCCGAAGGTGGTCGGGTTGGCGCGGCCGGTGAAGTGCTCGAGGCAGAGGAAGATGGCCCCGCGGCCCCGGACCACGAGTTCACCGGCGTTGGCGCCCCCCAGGCCCACCATCAGGTAGCAGTCGGTGGGGCGGTCGGCCTCCAGGACCTCGTCGGCGCGGGCCAGGGCGTCGTCCACCAGGCGGCGGACGTCGACCCGCGCCATGAGCTCCTTGAGGTCGCTCCGGTCCGCCGCGAGGGCGTGGGCGATGACCCCCTCGGCGTGGGGGCTTTCGAGGTCGAGGACGTAGTTGTGCCAGTAGGCGCCGAGGATGGCGCTGTGCCGATCGAGATAGTCGCCGTAGGCGGCGACGGGATCGGGGGCGGCGAGGATGTCGAGGAATTCGGGGATGAGGTCGATCAGCACGCGGACTAATTACGAAATTGTGTCCGTCGGCGCAAGCGGTCTTGACAAGTTGCAGCACCGGACTCCGTGATCGAGTCAAGACGTGGGACCACGGAGTTCTCGGAGGGCACGGAGACCTGCTCGTGTTGTGGTGGCGCGAGCGGGACTCGGTGCCCCGTGGAGCCTTCCCGAGGGAACGGAGTGACCGAGGGACCTGCCTCACTAGCGTCGGGAGCCGGCGGAGTAGGTCCCTCGCTTCGCTCGGGAAGGTTACCCCGAGATCTCCTGGCTCGTCTAGAAGACCACGCCGAATGCAGTTCTCCGTGTCTCGGAGCCTGCCCTGAGCGCAGCGAAGGGTGGTCCCACTTTTACGGCAAGACCACTTTCGCCACGCGCCCACCGACCCCGGCGAGCCAGCAGGTGCTCTCATCGGCGCAGGCGGCGGTGTTGGCGCTGGCGGGGTCGAGCACCCGCCAGTGCGCCCCGTCGTCGGTCGAGATCCCGGTCCCGCTCGGCGCCGGTGCCAGCAGCGTCGTGGTCCCGGGCGCAAAGACGACCCCGTACCGGACCCCGATGGGGAGGGTCCGCCCGGTCAACGTCCAGGTCGTCCCCCCGTCATTCGTGACGACGACATTCGCGCTCGAGTCCGCGGGGTGCTGGTAGTCCCCGCCGAGCGCGATGCCGTGGCGCTCGTCGCGGAAGGCCACGCCGAAGAGCCCCGTGGTGGTGTTGGCGGGCAGCGGGGTCTCGGCCACGGTCCAGGTCGGGGTGGGCGCGGTGAAGTCGGGAGAATGGAAGACGCGCGCCCTGGCGCCGCCCCCGGTGGCAAACCACGCTTCCCGGCCCCGGACCGTGAGGGCCGTGCCGCTGGCGGCGAACGAGGCCTCGCCGGGCTCTACCGCGGGGAAGCGCGCCGGGTCGATGCGAGCCCAGGTGGTGCCGTCGTCGGTGTGGAAGACCGTGGCCTTGCCGTCGATCGGGTCGCTCACCGCGAGGCCGTGCTTCGGATCCGCAAAGGCCACGGCGTCGAGGAAGATCTTGGGGTCGGTGAGCGCCCACTGGAGTTGCCAGGTGTGGCCGCCGTCGGTGGTGTGGTAGATCGCGGCACGGCCGCCGTTGAAGTCGGTGCCGACGACCCATGCCTCGCGGGCGTCGAAGGCCGAGACATCGGTGAGGAAGAGCCCCGTGGCGCCGGGGATGGTGTCGACCTGCCAGTGGGCGCCGCCGTCAGTAGTATGGATGACCACTCCGCCACGGCCGCTGGCCCAGACCACGTTCGTGTCGACCGCGACCATCCCCCGGAACTCCGCCGTGGTGCCGGTGGGCTGGAGGGTGACGGTCTGGGCGGCGAGCGGCGTGGCGAGCGCCAGGAGACAAGCGACGATGCGATTCCGGATCATTTAGGCGGTTCCATGGCAGAGGTCCCTACGGCGCGACGACAGCCTGAACCACGAAGGACGCGAAGGAGCATCCTTCGTTGCGCTCAGGGCAGGCTCGGGCACCACGAAAGACAGCGAAGTCATCCTGAGGGCCCTTCAGGGCCCGAAGGATCTCAGACCGATCGCCGCCGAGCGGTGAATGGCGGAGATTGGGTCGAGATCCTTCGGGGCGTGAACGCCCCTCAGGATGACTCCGTCATGTTATATCAGGTGGTGTCGAGGTTCCCTCACACTCACCCCGCGCCGGCGCGGATCCCGGAGTGCGACGACGTCGAATGGTACGTCACCGCGCCCATCGCCGCCAAGCGACTGGCCGAAGTCCGGGGCGGGGCGCATCTTATCTCCGGTCCTCGTCTGGCACGCCAGGCCCCCGCTCCCGGACCCCTCGTCGACCCCTGATGCGTCCCGATCCAGCCGCTGAACGCCGCCCATCCACCTCGCGCTCGGGGGCGACGCGCCCGTTCGTGCTGGTGCTCTTCGGCGCGGCGCTGCTCTTCCTGGTGGTGGTCGTGGCGGTGGTGATGGGGGAGCGGCGCGTGAGCGCATTCCGGCGCTCCCTGCAGGTGAGCCAGGGATGGGCCGTGGCCGAGCGCAACCTCGTGGGCGTGGGCGAAGCGCTGGCCGCCCTGGACGCGCCGGTCAACGATGCGTTCGCCGGGCGGGACCTTCGGGTGGAGTCGCGCCGCGTCGCGGACGCGAGGTCCCGGGTCGGGGGCGAGCTGATCGCGCTCCGCGCCACCGTTCCCAACGACTCATCGAGCCCGGCGGCGGCGCGGGTCCTGGCGCAGGTGGACACGGTCACGTCGGACGCGTCCGCGATGGAGCGCGAGGCCGACTCGGTGCTCGCGGACCTGGGTGCCGGCCGACGGCGGGCCGCCGAGGCGTTGATCGCTCCCCTGGGGCGGTCGTACCTGTCGTCCCTGGACCACCTGCGGAGCGCCCGGTCGATCGCGCTGCAGGCGCAGGAGGAGCTTGTCGCCGACCAGGAACGCTCGACCCGCACCGCGAATGTGGTGATGCGGGCGATGGCCCTGCTCGTGCTCCTGGCGTGTGCCGTGGCGTTCGACGCGGGGCTCGACGCCGACCGCAGGATGCGCTCGGACGCGGAGGAGCGGGAACTCGCGCTGCAGCGCCTGGCGGCCGCGGAGACCGACCTGCGCCTGGCGCAGGAGAAGCTCACCCGCGCCACCGAGGAACGGTACCGCCTCCTGGTGGACAACGTGCCCGACGGCATCGTCGCGCTCGACCTCGACGGTCGCGTGGATTCGGTCAACCCGGCGTTCGTGGCGATCACCGGCTGGTCGGAGCGGGAGCTCGTCGGGCGGTCGATCATGGAGCTGGGGACGGCCGGCGATCCTGCCGCCATCGAGGCGGCGTTCACGGCGGCGCTCGCCGGCCGGTCGCCGCCGTCGACCGAGCTCCGGATCCGCCGCCGCGACGGCGAGGAGCTCGTCGTCGAGTGCACCGCCGCCCCCGAGCGGGTGGGAAGCCTGGTCCGCGGGGTCCTCCTGATGGTGCGCGACGTCACCGAGCGCCGCCGCATCGCCGACGAACTCCGCCGGAGCGAGGAACGCTTCCGCCGGCTGGTGACCTACGCACCGGAGGGGATCTACACGCTCGACCCATCGGGCGCGATCACAACCGCCAACCCGGCACTGGAGCGGCTGCTCGGCCTCCCGGCGGTCTCGATCCTGGGCCGGAATTTCCGGGAGTTCGTCCACCCGGACGACCTGCCGACCTCCATCGAGGCGACCCGGCAGCGCCTGCTCGGGAAGGTCCCCGACAA
>DASYXP010000294.1:0-2267 GCA_035934835.1 Gemmatimonadales bacterium
TTCCCTGTCCCCCTGTTCCCTGCTCTCCACGCCTGCCTTCCCTCTTCCCTCTTCCCTCCTTCACTCTTCCCATTTCCCTCTTCCCTTTTCACTTCTCACTTCTGACGTCGACCCGGTAGATTCCCCGCATGACCGCCCTCCTGGCCGAACTCACCGCCCGCGGCTTCGTGGCCGACCTGACCCCCGGGCTCGAAGAGCGCCTGGCCCGGGGCCCGGTCATCGGCTACGCGGGGTTCGACCCGACGTCGGATTCGCTCCACGTGGGCAACCTGGTGCCGGTGATGGGCCTGGCGTGGCTGCAGCGCGCGGGCGGGACGCCGATCGTCCTGGTCGGCGGGGGGACGGGACTGATCGGCGACCCGAGCGGGAAGCGCGCCGAGCGCCCGATGCTCGATACGGCACAGGTGGTGGCGAACACGAAGGGGATCGAGACCCAGTTGCGGCGGTTCGTTTCGTTCGAGGGGAAGCACGGCGCGCGGGTGCGCAACAACCTCGAGTGGCTGGGGGAGCTCCGGCTCGTCGACTTCCTGCGCGAGGTGGGCAAGCACTTCACCGTGAGCTACATGCTCCAGAAGGAGTCGGTGAAGAGCCGGATGGAGACGGGGATCTCCTTCACCGAGTTCACCTACATGCTGGCCCAGGCGCACGATTTCTGGCACCTGCACCGGCACGAGGGATGTGAACTCCAGGTGGGCGGGAGCGACCAGTGGGGCAACATCACCGCCGGCTGCGAGCTCATCTCGCGCCGCGAGGGGCAGCAGGTGCACGGCCTCGTCTTCCCGCTCCTCACCACCGGCTCGGGCGCCAAGTTCGGCAAGAGCGAGGACGGCAACGTCTGGCTCGACCCCGCGAAGACCAGCCCGTACAAGTTCTACCAGTTCTGGCTCAACCAGGAGGACGCCGACGTCGAGCGCTTCCTCAAGCTCTTCACCTTCCTGCCGCTCGACGAGATCGCGGCGACCGGAAGGCGGCACCGCGCCGATCCGGGAAGGCGCGAGGGACAGCGCCGCCTGGCCGCGGAGGTGACGGCGCTGGTCCACGGCCGGGAGACCGCCGACCGCGTGGCCGCCGCCAGCGAGGTCCTCTTCGGCGGCCAGGACATCACGACCGCCGCCGGCGAGGTGCTGGCCGTCCTGGCCGACGAGATCCCGGTGCACCGGGTCACGGCGTCAGCGCTGGCGGGCGGGATGCCGCTCGTGGATGCACTGGTGGCGGGCGGCCTCGCCGCCACCAAGGCGGAGGCGCGGCGCGGCCTCGAGCAACGGTCCTACTCGGTGAACGGCCAGAAGGCCGACGGCAACCGCCCACTCGGCGCCACCGACCTCCTCGCCGGACGTTTTGTCCTGCTGCAGAAGGGAAGGAAGCACTACGCGATGCTCGTCGCCGGCTGACCGCCCGAGCAGTCGTTCGCTCTGCCCACCATAACGCGGTCAATTCCCTCTTCCCTTTTCGCTCTCACCCTCACCTCCCACGTCTCACGTCTCACCTCTCACTCTCACGTCTCACCTCTCACGTCTCACCTCTTCCCCTCCAAGATCCCCGCCACCCGCTCCATCTCCTCCGGCGTCGTGTAGAAGTGCGGTGACAGCCGGATGGCGCCTTCCCGGAGCGAGGCGTACACCCCCGCCGCCTTGAGCCGGGCAAAGGCGCCGTCGAGGTCGCGCGGCGCCACGCAGAGGATCCCCGATCCGTGGGCCCCCCGGGGCGAGGTGACCCGCGCGCCGCTCCGTTCCGCCGCCGCGATGACCGGCGCGTGCAGCGCCGCCAGGTGGCTCGCGATCCGGTCGATCCCGACGCCGAGCAGCATCTCGACCGACGTGTTGAACCCGGCCAGGTCGTGGAACGGGAGGGTGATGAGCTCGAACCGGCGCGCGTCGTTCCGGAGCCGCGGATCGTACGCGGTGAGCTTCGAGAAGTCGTCGGTCCCCTCGAACGCCATCCATCCGGTCATCGCGGGCCGGAGCCGATCGATCAGCCCACGCCGGACGTAGGTGAACCCCGAGCCCCAGCCGGAGAGGAGCCACTTCTGGCCGCCGGAGGACAGGATGTCGACCGGCGTGGCCTGGAGGTCGACCGGCACCTGCCCCAGGGCCTGGATCCCGTCGACCACGAGGTACTTGCCGAGCCTGCGCGTCGCGGCGGAGAGCGCGGCCAGGTCGGCCCGGTAGCCGTTGCTGAACTGGACCAGCGAGACGGCCACGGCCTTCACCTCGGGGCGCTCGAGCCGCTGGAGGAGCGCCGCCTCGTCGGGCCACCCCTGCGCGGTG
>DASYXP010000312.1:0-2768 GCA_035934835.1 Gemmatimonadales bacterium
TGGCCGATCACCTCGGGCTGCAGCTGCCCACCGCGTCGAAGCTCGCCGACCTGCTGCTGCGGCGCGGCGAGATCACCCGGCGGGAGGACTTGGCCGACCGGCGCCGCAACCGGATGGCGCTCACCCCGGCCGGGCGCGCCAAGCTCGACCTCGCGATGGGCGCGGTCCGCCAGCACCTGCAGCAGCGCCTGAGCGGGCTCTCCGCCGCCGACCAGCAGGCGGTGCTCCGCGCGATGCAGATCCTCGATCCACTGGTGCGCCCAGCGGCAGCGTCATCCGATCCGCCTCCCGCGGCCGTTCCCACGCCTCATGCGCCCACCCGCCGTGGCTGACCCGCGCCCCGCCCCCGGCAAGTGGACCATCACCGGGACCGTCCTCACCGGGACGATGATCGCGGTGCTCGACTCGAGCATCGTCAACGTGGCGCTCCCCAACATGGCCGGCACGCTCGGTGCCACCATCGAGGAGATCACCTGGGTGGTCACGGCCTACATCCTGGCCAACGTGATCATCATGCCGATCATCGGGATGCTCTCCGCCCATCTCGGGCGGAAGAACATCTACCTGGCGAGCGTGGTCACGTTCACGCTGGCGTCGATGGCGTGCGGCGCCGCGGGGAGCATGCCGCTCATCATCTTCTTCCGCGTGCTGCAGGGGCTGGGCGGCGGGGTGCTCATCACCGTCTCCCAGGCCATCCTGCGGGAGACCTTCCCACCCGAGGAGCAGGGCCTGGCGATGGGGATCTACGGGATGGGCGTGGTGCTCGCGCCCGCCTTCGGGCCCACCCTCGGCGGATGGCTCACGGATACCTACTCCTGGCCCTGGATCTTCTACATCAACGTGCCGATCGGGATCATCAACATCATCCTGGTCCAGCGCTACATCTTCGACCCGCCGTACCTGAGCCACGACAAGGGACCGATCGACTTCCTCGGCGTCGGCCTCCTGACCGTCGGGCTCGGCTCCTTCCAGCTGATGCTCGAGAAGGGCCAGGAGAAGGACTGGTTCGACTCCTCGTTCATCGTGTGGCTCGCGCTCATCGCCGCCGTGGGGATGGCCGTCTTCATCTGGCGCGAGCTCGAGACCGACCATCCCGCGGTGGACCTCCGATTATTGAGGAACCGGCCATTCACCGCGGCGACGTCGCTGGGCGGCATCCTCGGGATGGGGCTCTACGGGAGCCTCTTCATCCTGCCGCTTTTCCTGCAGAACAACCTCGGCTACCCCGCGATGAAGTCCGGCCTGGCGCTGATGCCCAGGAGCCTCGCGATGGCGGTGGGGATGCCGCTCGCCGGCCGGTTCTACAACAAGGTCGGCCCCAAGCTGCTGATCGCCTCGGGACTCGTCGTGAGCGCCTACTCCTTCTGGGCGCTGGGACAGCTGAGCCCCGACACCGGGTTCTGGGACATCTTCATCCCCCAGATGTGGCAGGGGGTGGGCTTCAGCCTCCTGTTCGTGGCGCTCTCGACGGCGGCGCTCGCCACGATCGAACGGCGCCAGATGACCGCCGCCGCCGGCCTCTACAACGTGGTGCGCCAGGTCTTCGGGAGCGTCGGCATTGCCATCGCCGCCACCCAGATCACCGCGGGGGTCGATCGGTCATACGCGGTGCTGTCGGAGCACGTCACCCCCTACGACCCCGCCACGCAGCACTGGCTCGCGGCGGTGACCGCCGGGATGATGCACCGCTTCGGCACCGACCTCGCGATGGCGCGGGAAAAGGCGCTGGCGCTCCTGCACGGGAGCCTGATGTCGCAGGCGGCGGTGATCGCCTGCAACAGGGTGTTCCTCCTGATCGCGATCTCGTTCATCCTGGCGCTCCCGCTCGTGCTCCTCATCACCGCCGGCGACGGCACCGAAGCGGGCGAGGTGATGGTGGACTAGCGGAGCGTCGGGTGGGGCGTATCATCAGGGTGGGTCGTGGGTCGTGGGTCGTGGGTCGCGGGTCGTGGGTCGTGGGTCGCGGGTCGCGGGTCGAGGGTCGCAGCTCTCTAGACTCCAAGCTCCAGGCTCCCGACTCACGTCCCCCCTTCTTACTTCTCACTTCTCACTTCTTACTTCTCACTTCCTCCTTCTCCTTCTTCCCTTCGCAGATGCCCCACTTCGACCTCATCGTGATCGGCTCTGGTCCCGCCGGCGAGAAGGGCGCGGCGCAGGCCGCGTACTTCGGCAAGCGCGTCCTCCTGGTCGAGCGGTCGGCGGAGCTCGGCGGGGCGGGGATCAACACCGGGACCATCCCGTCGAAGACCCTCCGGGAGACGGCCCTCTATTACTCCGGCCTTCGCCAGCGCGGACTCTACGGGCTCGACTATTCGCTGAAGGAGGAGATGACCATCGCGGACTTCATGTTCCGCAAGGATCACGTGGTCGCCAATGAGCGGGCGCTGGTGGTGCGGAACCTCGATCGCCACGGGGTCACGGTGCTCCACGGAACGGCGTCGTTCGTCGACCGGCGGACGGTCCGCGTGGCGCTCGCCGCGGGGGGCGAGGAGGTCCACACCGCCGAGCGGGTGCTCATCGCCACCGGGTCGTCGCCCCACCGGCCGCCGGAGGTGCCGTTCGACGGACGGGTGGTCCACGACTCCGACACGATCCTGTCGATGGACCGGGTGCCGCGGACGATGGTCGTGGTGGGGGGCGGGGTCATCGGCGCCGAGTACGCCTCGATCTTCACCGCACTCGGCGTCCGGGTGACGCTGATCGAGGGGCGCGAGCGCCTCCTCCCCTTCGTCGACGGCGAGATCGCCGACCGGCTGCGGCGGCGGCTC